>NZ_JASJWL010000016.1:0-87048 GCF_035019225.1 Pseudomonas sp. CCC4.1
AGATGTGTATAAGAGACAGACCTTCGCGAGCAGGCTCGCTCCCACAGTTGCAGTGTTTCTGTAGTCGCTGCTGAGGAACGAAGGCCGCGAGTCAGCTGTTACAGAGCCCTTGACCGGTAACAGAGTAGCTACAGGAATTTCGGTTAAAACTGCATCTCGGGCACATGCTCGGGGACGATCAGTTTGCCGGCGGTTTTGCTGACGATTTCTTCAACACTGACACCCGGGGCACGTTCTTTGAGGATGAAGGCGCCGTTGTCGATTTCCAGATAGGCCAGGTCGGTCAGCACGCGCTTGATGCATCCGGCGCCGGTCAGTGGCAGGCTGCAACGCGCCAGCAGTTTGGACTCGCCGTCCTTGGACGCATGGGTCATGGTGACGATGATGTTCTCGGCACCGGCCACCAGGTCCATCGCTCCACCCATGCCCTTGACCAGTTTTCCGGGGATCATCCAGGAGGCGATATTGCCCTGTACATCGACTTCAAATGCGCCGAGCACGGTCAGATCAATATGGCCACCCCGGATCATTGCGAAGGATTCTGCCGAGGAAAAAATCGACGCCCCGGTGCGCGCAGTCACAGTCTGCTTGCCGGCGTTGATCATGTCGGCGTCGGCTTCACCGACGCGGGGGAAGGCACCCATGCCGAGCAGGCCGTTTTCCGATTGCAGCATGACTTCCATGCCTTCGGGGATGTAGTTGGCAACCAGGGTCGGAATACCGATACCCAGGTTGACGTAGAAACCGTCCTGCATTTCACGGGCGACGCGCTGTGCCATTTGTTCTCGGGTAAGAGCCATTTTTGTTCTCCGTGCTCAGGTTCAAAAGCTTGGGGCAGGGGGGGCTGAGGATCAGTCGCGCTCAGTGAGCTGTTCGATGCGTTTTTCAAACGTGCCGCAAATGATCCGGTCGACGTAGATGCCGGGAGTGTGGATCTGCGTCGGGTCCAGTTCGCCGGGCTCGACGATTTCTTCGACTTCGACCACGGTGATCCTGCCGGCCGTGGCGGCCAGGGGGTTGAAGTTCTGCGCGGTGTGGCGATAAATCACGTTGCCGAAGTGATCGGCTTTCCAGCCTTTGACAATGGCAAAATCGCCGGTGATGGACTCTTCCATCAGGTAGGCACGGCCCTTGAATTCACGTGTTTCCTTGCCGTCTGCCACGGGTGTACCCACTCCGGTCGCGGTGAAAAATGCCGGGATACCGGCGCCGCCGGCGCGCATTTTTTCCGCGAGCGTACCTTGCGGGGTCAGCTCCACTTCAATTTCGCCGCTGAGCAACTGTTTTTCGAACAGGGCGTTTTCACCGACGTACGAGGCAATGACCTTGCGGATCTGACGGTCTTGCAGCAGTACGCCAAGGCCGAAACCGTCGACTCCGCAGTTGTTGGATACCACGGTCAGGTCACGGATGCCCTGGCGCTTGATCTCGTTGATCAGGTTCTCCGGGATGCCGCACAGGCCAAAGCCGCCAGAGATCACGGTCATGCCATCCTTGAGCCCGGCCAGGGCTTCTTCATAGGACGCCACACGCTTGTCGAAACCTGCCATATGCACCTCTTTTATTGTTCGCCGGCTGTGCTCAGCCATTGGTCATGAGTGTTACTGCGTATCATTGATTTGATAAGTTGATTTTTGCGTCGGATTAATAGATAAAACAAATCAATAAGCCTGAGGCCTGGCCATGACCGTAAAACAAATCCGTGCCTTTCTTGCGGTGGCCCAAAGCCTGAGTTTTGCCGTGGCCTGCGAACGTCTGCATTTGTCGCAGTCGGCCCTGAGCCTGACCATCAAGGCGCTGGAACAGGGCCTGGGCGGGCGATTGTTCAGTCGCACCACGCGCAATGTCGCCCTGACCCCGGAGGGCGAGTCGCTGTTGCCGCTGGCCCGGCGTTTGATTGCTGACTGGGACAATGTCGAAGACCAAATGCGCCAGCGCTTCACCCTGCAGCGCGGGCGCGTCACCCTGGCCGCCATCCCGTCGTTTTCGGGCAACTTGCTGCCGGCCATTGTGAAAAATTTTCGTGCGCGGCATCCCAAGGTCAACGTCACGGTCAACGATGTGATCAACGAGCAGGTACTGGAGATGGTGCGTGACCGGGAGGTGGAGCTGGGTGTGGCCTTCGAGCCGGCAGGCGCTTCGTCGCTGACGTTCACCCCGCTGTATCTGGACCGTTTTGTCGCCGTGGTGCCCCGTGACTCGGCACTGGCCGGGCTTGACTTGATCGACTGGCAGACCCTGCTGGAACAGCCCTTTATCACTCTGCAACGACCGTCTGCGGTGAGGGTGCTGCTGGAAGAACACTTGCAGGCGCGGCAGATGAAATTGCCGGTTGAATTTGAAAGCCATCAGTTGGCCACGGTGGGCCGCATGGTCGCCAGCGGGCTGGGCGTGAGCGTGGTGCCGGCCCTGTGTGCCGAACAGATGCGTGAGTTGGGAGCCTGCTGCATCACCTTGCATGAGCCGGTGGTGGAGCGGGCCATTGGCGTTTTGACCAAGCCAGGCCATGAGCTTTCGTCGGCGGCCCAGGCGATGTTCGACAGCTTGTTGGAAAGAACCTGGTAATCGCGGTTGTGGGAGCGGGCTTGCTCGCGATGGCATCGACGCGGTTCAACCGCTATACCGCGCCGCCTGCATCGCGAGCAAGCCCGCTCCCACAGATGAACCGCTAGGCCTCGCGTCCGGCTTTGTGCCCGGCGCTGATTGCGCCTTCGATATAGCCGATACTGTGGCAGTCGCCGATGCTGCTGGCGCTCAACCCCGCTCGGGTCAGTTCGTCGAGCAGTCCGGTATCGGGCTGGGCGCCGATGGCAAGTACCACGGAGTCGGCGTCACTCTGCGCCGAAGTGCCATCGGCCAGTTGATAGCGCACGCTGTGGCCGTCGATCGCCGTAACGCTGGCCCCGGTGATCAACTCGCCGCCATGCACACGAATTTCATGCAGCACCCGCCAGCGCCGCACAATGGCCAGCTCCCGGCCCAGGTGAGTACCGCTTTCCAGTACGGTGACCTGACGTCCGCGGGCAATCAAAAATTCCGCCAGCTCCAGGCCTACCAGGCCGCCACCGATAATGGTCACGCGCTTGCCCAGCGGCATCCACACCCGCGACAGTTTTTCCATGGCTTCACGGCTATCAGTCACGCCAGTCAGGCTGCCGGCCTTCATCAGTGCACGCTGGGTGAAGGACAGTTTGCGTTTGGCTATTTCTTCAGCACGGTCACCCGTCATCAAACGGCGCAGTTCGTCGCCACTCCAGACATGGTCCTGATCGGCGCCGGGGATGGCCGGTGCAGCACGTTCTGCACCTACGGCCACCAGCACCTGATCGGCACCCAGGTCGCGCAGCAGGGCAGGGCTGGCCAGGGTGTTGAGGCGGATATCAATCGCCGACTGCTGCACCTGCACCTTGAGATTTTCCAGCAGGCGGGCGTTTTCGGCATAGGCGAGGCCGGCGAAAAACAACGTGCCACCGAGGCGGTCGCTGCGCTCGAGCAGGGTCACGCGATGGCCGCGTAACGCGGCGATGCGTGCGGCTTCCATCCCGGCAGGCCCGGCTCCCACCACCACCAGATGCTTGGGTGTGGCAGTGGGGCCGATGACGTATTCGAACTCATGGCCGGTCATGGGGTTGACCGCGCATTTGACCCGCTCGTTGATAAAAATCTGGCTCACGCACACGTAGCAGTAAATGCACGGGCGGATACTCGCTTCCTGGTCGTTGAGCAATTTGTTGGGCAGGTCCGGATCGGCGAGGAACTTGCGGGCCATGGCAATGAAGTCGCAGTCGCCGCGCTTGAGGGCGGCTTCACCGACCTCCGGCTCGATCCGCCCCACGGCAATCACCGGGACTTGCACGCTACGCTTGAGCGCAGCGGTCCATTCCAGATACCCCCCGGGCTTGTGCACCAATGGCGCCTCGGTAAACACCACGCCGCTGGTGATGCGCGCAGTGGCCGAAACGCTGACCGCATCTACACCTGCCGCCTCGGCCATGCGTGCCACGGCGATGGCATCTTCAAGATTGATGCCGCCGGGGGTGTGCAGTTCTTCGGCATCCAGGCGCAGCCATACGGCAAATTCATGGCCGACTTTGGCCCGTATTGCAGCGATGATTTGCAGCAGCAGCCGGGCACGGTTCTCCAGCGAGCCGCCGTACTCGTCTTCACGCTGGTTGTAATAGCCGGAGAGGAAACCGGCGATGATGTAGCCGTGGGCCGCATGGATTTCCACACCGTCGAAACCCGCTCGCCTGGCGCGGTCGGCGGCACTGGCAAACCACTCGATCATCTGCGCGATATCGGCGCTGTCCATTACACGGATCGGTGAGCCTTCGGCGCGACGCTTCATGGAGCTGACAAAATTGGCCAGTTCTTCGGGCGTCAGCGCGGCCATCATGTCGCTTTGCAGCACCGGTGGCACCGAGGGCACCCATAGTTGCCGGCCTTCGGCCATGTCGCGCACTGCCGTCTTGCCGGCGTGCTGCAACTGCATGGCAATTTTTGCGCCGTGCTGGTGGACGCGCTCGGCGAGCCGGCTCAAACCGGGGATAAAGTCATCGCTGGAAACGCCGACCTGGAATGGCTCGGCGGTCCCGGCCGGAAACGCCACCGAGCACACACCCATGATCAATAGCCCGGCGCCGCCACGGGCGCGGGCTTCGTAATAGGCCTGAATGCGCTCGCCACACTGGCCATTGGCCTCGGCGAAGTTGGAGCCCATGGGCGCCATGATGATGCGGTTGCGCAGTTCAAGAGAACCTATGCGACCGGGTGCCAGTAACTGAGGGTATTTTGTCATTGTTATTTCAGCCCGAGCGGGTGTCTGGAAGGGCTACGGCCGCCCGCAGGCAGCCGCAGGTCATGCAGGTATACGGTTAGCCGCGCAGGAACTCCAGGCACGCCTTGTTGAACATGTCGCGGTGTTCGACCTGTACCCAGTGGCCGCACTGATTGAGCATGATAAAACGCGCATTGGGAGCGTGGGTCAGCACTTTAAGCGCGCCGGATGCGGGGTTGAAATTGTCGTCGGTGCCCCAGAACCCGAGGATCGGTGCCTGCAGCTCTTCAAGGCGCTCGGTCATGTTGGGCACCATCATGGTGCTGAACAGATTGCGCGGCTGATGCACGGCCACGGCCACGCGCTCGGCCAGCAGGTTGTCGTCCAGTAGCGCGGTGTCGAACAGTTGCAGGCTCATGATCCGGCGCATTTGCTCGATGCCCAGCGGGCCTGCGTTATACAGCTCGACCATGCGCTGGATGCCGATCATCTTGAAGTAGGTTTCGCGCTCTTCAACACCGCCTGGCGCCATGAGAATCAGTTTTTCGACGCGCTCCGGCTCAGCCAGCGCCAGGCCCAGGGCAATCGCACCGCCCAGGGAATTGCCGAGCAAGGTGGCGCGCTTGACCCCCACTGCCTTGAGAAAGCCCGACATGGCGTTGACGAAGAACGCCAGGTCGTAGTTCACATCTTCCGGTTTGTCGGAGCGGCCGAAGCCCGGCAAATCCACCACCAGATTGCGAAAGCCGTTAGCCACAAACTGCGGATAGTTGCCCTTGAAGTTGCTGTAGCCACTGGCGCCCGGGCCACTGCCGTGCAACCACAATACGACCGGGCCGCTGCCCTCGTCGAGAAAGTGCAGGCGCAGGCCGCTGTCCAGTGTCACAAAGTGGCCGATGGGCAGGGGAAGGTCTTGTTCGGTCATCACTCAATCTCCAGTTGTCAGGCAGTGGCCGCGTCAGCCAGCGGTGCTGGGGTCGGGGTCTTGTTCATCAGGTGGTTGCGGTAGCGCGGCAAGGCCATGGCCAGAAACACCGAGGCCAGAACCAGCAGCGAGATACAGGAAGCCAGGGCATAGCGCAGGCCTTCGTTGCCCAGGGTATGGGCAAAGCCGTCACTGAGCATGCCGATCAGCAGCGGCCCGACACCGACCCCGAGCAGGGTCATGGCCATTACAAAAATTGCAGTGGCCTGGGCCAGGCGGGTGGCTGGAAACAGATGGGAGATGGCGCCCAGGCAGGGCGTTGCCCACCAGGTGCCAAAAAAGCTGAATACGCAATAAAACAGAAACGCGGTCGGCATGGGTGTGCTGCCCATATAAAATGCAGTGCCCACTGGCCAGAGGAAATACGCCAGACCGAACGGGATGCTGATCAGCGTGCCCAGCAGCGGCACCCCGATTTGCCAGCCCTTGTCGCGACGCACCAGGCGATCACACAAAATGCCGCAGGTCAGGGTGCCGATGGTTGCCCCGGCACCGCCTGCGACCCCGGCCAGCAGGCCCGCGTCCTGCAAGCTCAGGCCGTGGGAACGGATCAGGAAGCTCGGGCTCCAGGTACCGATGGCATAACCGGCAATGGCCGCCGAGCCGCCGGTGCACACCAGCCAGAGAAAGGACGGTGTCTGGAACAACTCGCGAACCGTGACCAGCCAGTGGTCTTGCGCGACCAGATTGGGGCTGACCAGCATCGCCGGCTTGGGTGCCCGCACGGTAAACAGCAGGATCAGGCCGAGCAAAATCCCCGGTGCGCCGATCACCACAAAAGCGAAACGCCAGCCGTAATGCTGGGCAATCCAGCCGCCCAGACCGAGGCCGAAAATCGCCCCCAGGCTTGAGCCCAGCATCAACACCGACAGGGCGGTCGAGCGGCGTTCGGGCGGGTAGAGGTCCGAGACCATGGCCATTGACGGCGCGGTGCCCCCGGCTTCGCCGATAGCGACCCCGATCCGGGCGATCACCAGCATGGTAAAGCTGGCGGCAAAGCCGCAGAAAATGGTCATGACGCTCCAGGCAATACAGCTGAAGGCGATGACTTTTTTGCGCCCGATCCGATCGGACAGGCGCCCCAGCGGAAAGCCGAAAAGGGTGTAGAACACGGCAAAGGTCACACCTGAAAGCAGACCTATACCGGTATCGGAAATGCCGAACTCGGCCTTTACCGGTTCGATCAAAATGGCCATCAGCAGCCGGTCTATGTAGTTGAAGATATAGATGGCTGCCAATACGCCCAGTGCGTAATGGGTTCGCCAGGTGGGGCGCAAGGGTATGGACACGACGGGTCTCCCGGTTTTTGTTCTAGTGAGTGAGTTATTCCACGAACCGGCTGGATGAACATCGTCCATTTAGACCAGCCGGTCATGCACAGAATCTCTCTGGGGATGAAAGCTGTAGATACTCTGTTGCAGGTCAAGCCCTATTGTGGGAGCGAGCCTGCTCGTCAGCTGCTACCGTCGTCATCCGCTCTTGAGCTGCTTAGTCCCATCGGACGATGTTCAGCTTTTAGCCGCAGTCAATGATTGCTCCCATACACCGTCCGGGCTTACCGGCGGGCCGACTTCGGGCAGGTGGGAGAACAGGATGAAATTGCTTAACAAAGTGGCGTTTGTAACCGGTGCAGGCCAGGGCATGGGACGAGCGATTGTTCGTCACTTTGCCGAGCAGGGGGCCAAGGTGGTCGCCGCCGACATCAACCTCGATGCCGCGCGTCAAAGTATTGAAGGGCTGGGCGAAAAGGCCCTGGCAGTGTCCTGTAACGTCGCTGACAGCGACTCGGTCGCCACCGCGATGGCTGCCGTGCATGCACATTTCGGCAGCCTCGATGTGCTGGTCAATAATGCCGGTATCGGCTCCATCGATGCCTTCGCACAAACCCCGGACGAACACTGGCAACGAGTGATCGGGGTCAACCTGACCGGGCCGTTTTTCTGCAGTCGTGAAGCGGTGAAGCTGATGCTCGCCGCTGCCACGCCCGGCGTGATTATCAATATCTCCAGCACCGCCGCCCTGACGGGCGAAGGTCCGAGCCATTACTGTGCAGCCAAGGCCGGGGTAATGGGCCTGACCCGCAGTATGGCGCGCGAACTTGCAGGCAACGGCATACGGGTCAACACCATCGTTCCCGGCCCGACCAACACGCCGATGATGGCTGACATCCCGGACGACTGGATGCAAAGCATGCTCAAGGCCATCCCCCTGGGTCGCATGGGTGAAACCGATGAAATCGCTCGCGTCGCGGCCTTTCTGGCCAGTGATGACGCAGCGTTCATCACCGGTCAGAACCTCGCGGTCAACGGCGGCATGGCGTTTATCTGAGTGCCGCGCACAGCAATGGGAGAGCAGATCATGGGTACTCGTTTACAAGACAAAATTGCCTTTATCAGCGGCGCCGGTTCAGGCATCGGCGCGGCCACGGCGTTGCGCTTTGCCGAAGAAGGCGCGCTGGTGGTGCTGTGCGGGCGGCGCATCGAGCCGCTGCAAGCCGTAGCGGCACAGATCCGTGACAGCGGCGGCCGTGCCGAATGCGCGGTGGCCGATGTCAGCAATGAAGCCGCTTATGTCGGCGCCATCAGCGAGACGGCACAGCGCCACGGCCGTCTGGATATTCTGGTCAACAACGCCATGGCCTACAGCTGGGGCGCGATTGACAGCACCTCGACCGCTGACTGGCATTCGAACTTCGCCACCACGGTGGACGGCACCTTTTGGGGCACACGCACGGCCATGGGCCTGATGCGCGCCCAGGGCAGCGGTTCGATCATCAACCTGGCCTCGATCTGCGGGCAGTTCGGTACGCCGTGGATGGCCGGTTACTCGGCGGCCAAGGCCGCGGTGATCAACTTCAGCCGCGCTGCGGCCAGTGAAGGTGCCAGCCACAACATCCGTTGCAACGTGGTCAGCCCGGGTGTGGTCGAGACACCGGCCACGGCAGGCATGCTCACCGATGACAAGACGCGCACCAATACCGAAAAACTGATCCCGCTCAAGCGCGTCGGCCAGCCGGTGGAAGTGGCCAACGCCATTCTGTTCCTGGCCAGTGACGAAGCTTCATACATCACCGGTGCTTGCCTGCCGGTGGATGGCGGACGCAGCAGTGAGCTGTACACGGTATTGGAATAAGGACCCTTTTATGGAACAGAGCGCTTTGTTAGCCCGTCTCGATCGGCTGGAATCGATTGATGAGATCCGCCAGCTGGCTGGTAAATATTCGTTGTCGCTGGACATGCGTGACCTCGATGCCCACGTCAATCTGTTTGCCGAAGACATTCGCGTAGGCCGCGAGAAAACCGGGCGTGCGCACCTCAAGGCCTGGGTCGACGACACGTTACGCGACCAGTTTCATGGCACTTCCCATCACCTGGGCCAGCACCTGATCGAGTTCACCGACCCGGACCATGCCGTGGGCGTGGTGTATTCCAAGAACGAGCACGAGACCGGCCCCGAGTGGGTGACCATGCAAATGCTCTATTGGGATGACTATGAGCGCATGCAGGGGCGCTGGTATTTCCGCCGTCGCCTGCCGTGCTACTGGTACGCCAGTGACCTCAACAAACCGCCGATCGGCACGCAAAAAATGCGCTGGCCGGGGCGCGAACCCTACGCCGGTACGTTCCACGATCTGTTCCCGTCGTGGACCGAGTTCTGGGCCAGCCGCCCGGACAAGGAGCAACTGCCGCAAGTGGCGACAGCGGCTCCGCTCGAGCACTTTCTTGCCACCCTGCGCCGTGGGGCTGGCGCACCGAAAATCCGCGTGCGCTGAGGAAATACCATGAGCATTCTGTTTGAACCCGTGCGCCTGGGTGAGCTTGAACTGGCCAACCGTATCGTCATGGCGCCCATGACCCGCAGCCGCGCCGATCAACACGGGGTGCCGACGGCCGAGATGGTCGAGTATTACCGTCAGCGCGCTTCTGCCGGGTTGATTGTCGCCGAAGGCACGGCGCCCTCGGCCAGTGGCCTGGGCTACTGTCGCACCCCGGCGATTTACTCCCCGGCACAAATTGCCGCCTGGAAAGCCGTGACCGATGCAGTGCATGCCGAAGGTGGCCTGATTGTGCTGCAACTGATGCATGTGGGGCGTGCAGCCAGCGCCCACAACAAACCGGCAGGCGCCGCCACGGTAGCGCCGTCGGCCTTGCGCGCCCGCACCCAGCTGTTTACCGACACTGCCGGGATGGTCGATACCGACGAGCCGCAGGCCTTGTCGCCGCACGACATCGAACAGGTCATCGAAGATTACCGCCAGGCCGCACTCAATGCACGCCAGGCCGGTTTTGATGGCGTCGAGCTGCACTGCACCAGCGGTTATCTGCCGATGCAATTCATGGCCTCGGGCAGCAACCGGCGTGAAGACCAGTACGGTGGCAGTGTCGAAAATCGCGTGCGTTTCCCGCAGCAGGTGCTGGCAGCGATGGCTTCGGCTATTGGCCCCGGGCGTGTCGCCTTGCGCCTGTGCCCGGGCAATCCGTTCAACGATATCGATGACGAAGACCCGCTGGCCACCGCAGTTGCCCTGTGCAAGGCCGCCGAGCCGATGGGCCTGGCTTATGTGCATATCATGCGCTCACCGCTGGCGGAACTGGATGCCTTTGCCCTGGCCCAGCGTCATTGCAGCAACGGCCTGATCCTCAATGACGGTTTTGACGGCGAATCGGCACAAGCCGCGCTGCAGGCCGGGCAGGGCGATGCGGTGTCGTTTGCCCGGCACTTTATTGCCAACCCGGACCTGGTCGAGCGCTTGCGCAAGGGCTTGCCCCTTGCCCGCTTCGACCGCAAGACCCTGTACTCACCAGGCCCGGAAGGCTACAGCGATTACCCGCTGGCCGAGGCGGTGGCGCCATGAACGACATGTCCCGCATCAGCACCCTGACGGCAGTCAGACAACAGCCCGTGCCCCGTGATCAGACCCAGGCACTGCTGGATTTGCGTTCTGCGGCCAGCGGCCAGATCAAACCGGCGGACCTGTATACCCTGGCCGACCGTCTTGAAGGGCAGGCCCGTGCATTCCCCGATCGGCCTTTTTTGATCGACGGCGAGCAGCGTATCACCTACGCCGCCGTGGAAGCCCAGGCCAATCGCATGGCCCATGTGTTTTATGCCAAGGGTCTGCGCCCCGGGGATGTGTGCGCGATTGCCATGGAGAACCGTCCGCAGTTCTTCTACAGCTGGTTCGGACTGGTCAAGCTCGGTGTGGTGGTGGCGTTTATCAACACCCAGGTCAGTGGCAAGCCACTGGTGCATGCCTTACAATCCACGGCGGCCAGGGCGGTGGTGGTGGGCGAAGAATGCCTGGCCAATCTGCTGGGCACTCAAGGTTTGCCCGATGTCCCGCTGTGGCTGGTCAACGATGCACTGAACCCCTTTGACGGCGAGCTGCCGGCCATTGTCGATATTGACTTTGAACAGCACGTCGCCGCTGCCCCGGCCACGGTCTTCGCCCGTGACGTGCGTGCGGCGATTACGGCCGAAACCACCACACTGCTGATATTTACCTCGGGCACCACCGGCCTGCCCAAGGCGGCACGCTATAGCCATATGCGCTGGTTGTCCTCGGGTGACGTGATGGAAGTCACCCTGGGGGCCACCTGTGACGACGTATTTTACTGCTGCCTGCCGCTGTACCACGGCGCGGCGGCCACTTCGGTGACGTCCACGGCACTGCGCGCAGGTGCGAGCATTGTGTTGCGGCGCAAGTTCAGCGTGCGTGAGTTCTGGCCGGATGTGCGCCGCAACCGCATTACCGTGTTCCAGTACATCGGCGAGATCTGTCGCTACCTGCTCAACCAGCCAGTGGTGACCGGTGAGCGCGAGCACAGTTTGCGCCATATGCTCGGTGCCGGGCTCACGCCTGAATCCTGGCAGCGCTGGCTGGAGCGTTTTGGCCCGATCCAGGTGTTCGAGGGCTGGGGTGCCACCGAAGCCAACGCCAACCTGATCAATGTCGACAACTATGTGGGCTCCTGTGGTCGCGTGCCGGACTGGAGCCGCACCAATCTGCGCCTGGTGCGTTACGACGTGGAAAGCGACAGCCATCCGCGGGATGCAAACGGTTTTTACCAGTTGTGCCAACCGGGAGAAATCGGCGAGGCAATGGGCTTTATCGTTGATCACCCGCAGATAGGCGGTGGGCGTTTCGAGGGGTACACCAGTACTGCGGCCAGCGAGAGCAAGATCCGCCGCGATGTGTTTCAACGTGGTGATGCCTACTGGAGTTCGGGCGATCTGCTGCGTTATGACGACGACGGCTATTTCTATTTTGTCGACCGCATCGGCGACACCTTCCGCTGGAAAAGCGAGAACGTCTCGACCCTGGAAGTGGCCGACACCCTGAGTGATATGCCGGGGCTTGAACTGATCAACGTGTACGGCGTGCAGGTACCTGAACACGAAGGCCGTGCGGGGATGGCGGCGATCTTGATGCAGCCCGGGCATAGCTTTGACCCGCAGGCTTTTTATGAGCTGACGCAAACCCGTTTGCCGCGTTATGCCGCGCCGGTGTTTGTACGGGTAACTCTGGCGGCGGACCTGACCAGCACCTTCAAGCTGCGCAAGGTTGATTTGCAGCGTCAGGGTTACGCGCCGCAGTTGTTTGCCGATCCGCTGTTTGTGCGCGATGAAAGTAGCCGCACCTATCAGCCGTACTCCCTGCAAGTGCTGGCCCGTAACGGTCTGCTGCCGTTTGCAGGTGCCGGCCATGAGTGAACTCGACGCTCAAGGCCATCAATGGCGTGACGGCCTGCGCTACCCCTGGCCACAGGCCCCGGCCAGCGGCCAGGTGCAGGAAGTGGCCGAGGGCGTGCTCTGGCTGCGCATGCCGCTGCCGTTTGGCCTCGATCACATCAACCTGTATCTGCTGCGTCACGGTGACGGCTGGGTGGCGGTGGATACCGGGCTGAACAGCGATCAATGTCGCGCCGTGTGGGAGCAGGTGTTTGTCGAAGCCATGGCTGGCTTGCCCCTCAAGGCGGTCATTTGCACCCATTTTCACAGTGACCACACCGGTGTGGTGGGTTGGCTGGCCGAGCGATTTCGTTGCCCGGTGCTGATGACCCATGGCGAGTTCGAGGCGCTGCACCATGGCCCGCCGCGAGCGACGGCACCGGACTGGGCGTTTCTGGATTTTTATCAAAAGGCCGGCTTCAGCGCCGAGCGCGCGACGGCGTTGCTGCCGCTGATCCAGGGCGAGCACTTTCGCCCGCAACTGGTGGCGGGGTTTACCCGGCTGAACCAGGGCAGCCAGTTGACCATCGGCGGGCGGCGCTGGGAGGTGGTGATGGGGAACGGTCATTCACCGGAACACGCCTGTCTGTATGCGCCGGACGATGGTTTGCTGATCTCCGGCGACCAGGTGTTGCCGCGCATCACTTCCACCATTGCCGTGTATGTCAGCGAGCCTCAGGCCAACCCTTTGCGGGACTGGCTGGACTCGATCGAACGGTTGCGCACGATCCCCGACCACGTACTGGTGCTGCCGGCCCATGAACGGCCGTTTTACAACCTGCATCTGCGCCTGGACCAGTTGCGCGACCACCATCGCCAGCACTTGCAGCAGTTGCTGGCAGCGTGCGAACAACCGCGCACCGGGCTGGAAATGATGGGGGTGCTGTTCAAGAAACTGTCAGGCCGTTTCGACGAGCTGATGGCGCTAGGCGAGACGTTGGCGCATGCCAATTACCTTATGGCCGAGGGGGCGCTCGTTCGTGAGGAAGAAGGAGGGCTGCATCGTTATCGACAGGCCCCGACAGGAGTCGTGAAGTTCGACCCGCTTGAGTTGCTTTGAACACAACGCAATGACGCTTGAACCCATCGAAGCGGCCACCGAGTCGCTAATCAGGAGAGGCAGAGTGATCAATAAAAATAACAATAATTGTTCAGGGCAGCGCCCGCACAACTTCCAGGCCAGTGGCCTGGCCGTTGCCGTGGCGCTGGTCTGCAGCCCGCTGTGGGCAGGGGACACCATCGAGTTCGATGACGGCACCACGATTGATTGGTCGGTCACCACCAGCTATGGCATCGGTACGCGGCTGGGCAATCCCAGCGGCCGGTTGATGGGGGTCAACGTCGATGATCCGAACCGCAACTTTGATCAGCACAGCCTCACCACCAACCGGGTGGGCGCGCTGGGCGAAATGATCCTGCGCAAAGACAACTACGGTGCGGTGGTGCGCGCCAGTACCTTTTACGACGATGTGTATCACCGCAAGAATGACAACGATTCACCAGCCACCGTCAACAAATACGGCGACAACGACGAGTTCACCAGTGACACCCGCTACTACAGCGGTGGCCGCACGCGCCTGCTCGACGCTTATGTGTTTGGCGGCTGGCGTTTTGAAAACGACACCATGCTCGACGTAAAAGCGGGTCGGCATATCGAGTCATGGGGCGAGAGCCTTTACTACCCTGGCGTCAACGGCGTGCAGAACCCGTCCGATGCGGTCAAGGCCGCGCAGCCGGGGGTTGAGGTCAAAGAGGTGCTGCTGCCGGTGGGGCAGTTCTCGGCGTCTTACCGGATCAACCCGCAAATTACCCTGGGCGGTTATGTGCAGTACGAGTGGAAGGGCACCGAACTGCCGCCGGTGGGCAGCTTTTTGTCGACTTCCGACGTGATCGGCCCGGGCCGCGAATTTTTGTATATGGGCGCCAACAAGGTGCCTTACCTGGGCACCGACGAGCCGCGCGACAGCGGCCAGTGGGGTGCTCAGGTCCGCTACCGGCCGATTACCGACCTCGAAGTTTCACTGTTCCATGTTGTGTACCACGACAAAAACCCGGCCACTGCGCTGGTGGGCTGGGACCCGATACCGGCAGGCCCCGGTGGCCTGGCTTACAAGGCCAACGGCTACCGGGTCAAATATTTTGAAGACATCAAACTCACCGGTATCAGTGCCACCACCAAGCTTGGCGAGTACCAGCTTGGTGCGGAGTGGTCGTACCGCGACGGTGCTCCGGTGATGGTCAATACCGGTCTGGGCCCGGTGCCGGCCAAGGGTAAGGGCCAACAGTTCCAGTTGTCGGCCATGCGCATCCTGGGGGACCGCCCCTGGGCCAGCCAGACCACTCTGACCGGTGAGTTTGTCACGGTGCGTGCCGACCACGCCGACGAAACCTCTGCCGCGCCGAACCTTGAAGGTGTGGGCCTGTTGCCGTCGCTGGTGCCGTCCGTGCAACCGTCCGATCAGTACACCTACAAAACGGCCACGGCCTGGCGTACCCGCTCCTCAAGCGCGTACACCGTGGGCGCCTCGTTCAGTTACCCGGGCGTATTCCAGGGCTGGGACCTTGAAGTGCCGTTCACCTTCTCCAACGTATTCAGCGGTGCGGCACCGATGTCGGGAACCATTGCCGGGGTGGCGGGGGACAGGCGCCTGAGTGCGGGTACCACCTTCAAATACCTGGGCAACCTGGAAGTATCGCTCAGGTATATCGGGTACCTGGGCTCCCCCGACCCGATCTACCGCCCGCTGGCAGACCGTGACTACGCCACGTTCTCGATGAAATACACGTTCTGACGACTTGCCTGCCCCTGTGTGGGAGCGGGCTTGCTCGCGATACAGGCACTGAGGTTTTGCAGCAGAACCGCGTCGGTGCCAGCGCGAGCAAGCCCGCTCCCACGGAACGGCCTGATTTGCACTTTTAAAGAGAGAAAACCATGGGTCTTAAAGGTCATGCCGCCATTGTTGGCAGCGCTCAGTACAAACCGGAGAAATACGCCACGGCCCCGCGCATGTTCCATCTGGAACAAGTGGCTGACCTGGCGGCCCGGGCGTTACAGGATGCCGGCTTGCAGGCATCGGATCTCGATGGGCTGGTGATCAATGGCCCGCATTTTCATGAAGCCTCAGTGTTCGTCCCGGCCATGGCCGCCGAGTACCTGGGCTTGCGCCTGAATTTTGCCGAAGTGGTCGACCTTGGCGGCTGTACCTCGGTGGGCATGGTCTGGCGCGCTGCCGCTGCGATTGAGCTGGGTTTGTGCCAGGCGGTGCTGTGTGTGCTGCCCGCACGCATGGCGCCCATGGGCCCGGATGAAGACGCCAGCTGGATGGCCCGGGCCATGCGCTTTGGCGGCCACAGCACAGCGTTCGGTGCACCTGAAGCCGAGTTCGACTTGCCGTATGGGCATATGGGCCAGAACACCGGCTACGCGATGATCGCCCAGCGCTATGCCGCGCAATATGGTTATGACCCGCGGGCACTGGCAAAAATCGCGGTCGATCAGCGCACCAATGCGCAGTACAACCCAGAAGCGATGTTTTACGGCCAGCCGCTGACCATCGAGCAAGTGCTGGCCAGTAAAAAAGTTGCCGACCCGCTGCATGTACTGGAAATCGTCATGCCGGTGGCCGGTGGCGCCGCGATGATTATCGCCTCCAAAGAGGTGGCAGCACGGGCGCGCAAGCGGCCATCGTGGATCACCGGCTTCGGCGAGCACCTGGCGTTCAAGTCGCCGTCCTATGCCCAGGACATGCTGCACACACCTATCGGGCCTGCCTCGCAGCGCGCATTCGCAATGGCCGGGCTCAAACCGGCCGATGTGGATGCGGCACAAATTTACGACTGCTACACCATCACCGCCTTGCTGACCCTGGAAGACGCCGGTTTTTGCGCCAAGGGCGAAGGCATGAACTTTGTCCGTGAACACGACCTGACCTGGCGCGGCGATTTCCCGATGAACACCCACGGCGGCCAGCTCAGCTTTGGCCAGGCCGGCGCGGCGGGGGGGATGAGTCAGGTGATCGAGGCGGTGACGCAAATTGCCGGTGAAGCGGGCGAGCGCCAGCTCAAACGCTGCGACACGGTATATGTCTCAGGCACCGGTGGGGTGATGAGTGAGCAGGGCGCATTGATACTTCAGGGAGCATAAATCCGATGTCGAACAACAAACCAATGCCGGTTCCGACCGAGATTTCTGCACCGTTCTGGGAAGGCCTGAAGGCCGAGCGCCTGCTGATTCAGCAATGTGAACGATGCAGCCACTGGGTGTTTTACCCGCGCAGGCACTGCCCGGCGTGCTTTACCCATGCCCTGACCTGGCGTGAAGTCAGTGGTGGCGCGACGCTGTACAGCTTTACCGTGACCCGCATCGCGACCCTGCCGGACTTTGCCGATGAAATGCCGCAGATACTGGCGGTGGTCGAGCTGGATCAGGGTGTGCGCATCAATACCAATCTGGTCGGGCTGGACGAGTCTGAAGTGAAAGTGGGCATGCGCCTGCAACCGGTATTTGCCGAGGTCGATGCCAAGGGCAACCGGCTGCTGCGTTTTACCGGGCTGGACAAGGATGCCGAGGCGTTGAAGACGCTGCGTACGGTTGAGCAACCGGTGCCAGAAACCGCAGTGCCAGTGCGCCAGATTGCCCTGGATGACGAAGAGGGCCTGCAGGCGCTGGTCAGCGACGAGTTCAGCCCGTGGAGCAACCAGGTGGTGGTCGATCAGGGCCTGATTGACAGCTTTGCCCAGTTATCCGGGGATGATTACTGGATCCACACCGATCCGGAACGTGCGCGCAAGCAAAGCCCGTTTGGCGGGACCATCGCCCACGGTGCGCTGGTGCAGATCCTGCAGTCACGGATGAAACTCAACCTGGGTTATGAGATCACCGGGTTCACCAATATGGTCAACTATGGTTCGGATCGCCTGCGCTTCCCGGCACCGGTGCCGGCGGGCTCGACCATCCATGCGCGGGCCCGGGTCAAGCGGGTAGAGCGGGTCAGAAGCGGTACTCAGCTGACCCTGGAACTCAATACCCATGTGCTGGGCAGCGAGCGGCCGTCGGTGATCAATGAACTGGTGATTTTGTATATGTGATGCCCTGTGGGAGCGGGCGTGCCCGCGATGCTATCGACGCGGTTTTAATGACACACCGCGCCGCCTGCATCGCGGGCAAGCCCGCTCCCACCGGTTTAAGGCGCCCCACCCGAGCGCTTTAGTCTCAACGGACGATGAACCCCACCCCCATCCTTCCCATACTCCTCCAAGCCAATAAATACAGGCATTGAGGAGCAGGCACATGATCGACATTCGTGGTTTGAGCTACTTCGTTGCAGAGTCTGCAGATCCCGTTCAATGGCAGCGTTACGCCGAAGACGTGCTCGGGATGATGGTCAGCGAAGCACCCGCCGGCGGCTTGTACGTGAAGATGGATGAGCGTCCGTATCGCATGCTTATCGTGCCGGGCGGTGAGTCGCGGTATCTGGCTTCCGGTTGGGAGCTGGCCGGCGAAAAGGCTTTCAACGCCGCGATCGAAGTGCTGGATCAGGCCGACGTCAACTGGCGCCTGGGCAGCGCCGAACAGTGCGGTCAGCGCGGTGTGCAAGCACTGCTGCACGTCACCGACCCTTCAGGTAACCGCCATGAATTGAGCTGGGGCCATCGCTCCGATTGCCAGCCCTTTGTCTCGCCCCAGGGAGTGCCGGGTTTTGTCACCGGTGATATGGGCCTGGGCCACACCGTACTGCCCGCGCCAAATTTCGATGCCACCCTGGCGTTTGCCAAGGATGTGCTGGGCTTTGAACTGTCGGATATTTTCAACTTCCGTCCCGACCCTTCGGCACCACCGATCCGCATCCATTTTCTGCATTGCAAAAACAGCCGTCACCACAGCCTGGCCCTGGCCGAGTACCCGGTGCCGTCCGGCTGCGTGCATGTGATGGTCGAGGTCGAGTCGATGACTGAAGTGGGCCGCGCCCATGACCGGCGCATCGCGCATGACGTACAGCTGTCGGCCACCCTCGGCCAGCATCTGAATGACCGCATGACCTCTTTCTATATGAAAACCCCTTCAGGTTTTGACCTGGAGTATGGCTATGGCGGCTTGCTGGTGGATTGGCAGGACCACAGCGCTTTTGAATTCACCCGGGTAAGCCTGTGGGGCCATGACTTCTCTGCAGGACAGTCGTAAGGAGCACTACATGAACAAGCAAATGACAGCGGCAGACGTGGTCGGCCAACTGCGCGACGGCATGACCATCGGCTTCGGCGGCTGGGGCCCGCGGCGCAAGCCCATGGCGATCGTGCGCGAGATCCTGCGTTCTGACGTCAAGGATCTTACCGTGGTCGCCTATGGCGGTCCCGAGGTCGGCATGCTCTGCGCTGCCGGCAAGGTCAAAAAACTGATTTTCGGCTTTGCCACCCTCGATGCCATCCCGCTCGAAGCCTACTTTCGCAAGGCCCGCGAGGCCGGAGAACTGGAGCTGATGGAACTGGACGAGGGCATGCTGCAATGGGGCCTGCGGGCCGCCGGCATGCGTCTTCCGTTCTTGCCGACCCGTTGTGGCCTGGCCACCGATGTCAGCCGCCTGAACCCCGGGATCAAGCAGGTGCAGTCGCCCTATGCTGATGGCGAGGTGTTGCTGGCCATGCCGGCGCTGAATCTGGATATCGCCTTTTTGCACGTCAACGTTGCCGACCGCCTGGGCAATACCCTGGTAACGGGCCCCGATCCTTATTTCGATCATTTGTATGCCCGTGCCGCCAAACAGTGCTTTGTCTCCTGTGAGCGGATCGAGGAGCGCTTGAACCTGGATGCTGCCCAGGCCCGCTTCAACACCTTCGAACGTTATCTGGTCAGCGGCGTGGTGCATGCACCCTTTGGTGCGCATCCAACAGCCTGCCCCTCCGATTACGGCTGGGACCTTAGCCACTTGAAACGCTACAGCGCCAGCGCTGCCGAAGAAGGTGGCTGGGAAGGTTATGTAGCCGAGTTTGTGACCCCGGGCGAAAGCGCCTACCAGGCCAGCAATGGCGGGGTCGATCGATTGAGCGCTTTGCCGCTGCCCGTGTTTTGAGGAGTGTGGACATGACTGCTACTAGCGAATTTACCCTGGCTGAACTGTTGATCGTGGCCGCCTGTGAAGCCTGGCGCGGTAACGGCGAAGTGATTGCTTCGGGCTTGGGGGTAATCCCGCGCCTGGGCGCGAGCCTGGCCAAACTGACCCATAGCCCGGAACTGTTGATGACCGACAGCGAGGCATTTCTGGTGGAAGAGCCTATCCCCCTGGGGCCGCGTGGAGATTTTGTACCGCGTTATTCGGGCTATCTGTCGTTCGAGCGGGTGTTCGAGTGCGTGTGGGGCGGGCGTCGCCACGCCATGATCGGTCCGACCCAGATCGACCGCTGGGGCCAGACCAACCTGTCGTGCATTGGCGACTACCAAAAGCCCAAGGTGGCAATGCTCGGGGTGCGCGGTTTGCCGGGCAACAGCATCAACCATATCAACTCGTTCTTCGTGCCGTCGCACAACACCCGGGCGTTTGTCGCCGGGGAAGTGGACATGGTCTCGGGTGTCGGCTTCAAGCCCGAGCGCTGGGAAGAGGGCATGCGCAGCGACCTGATGGACATCCGCCTGATCGTCACCGACCTGTGTGTGATGGACTTCGGCGGACCGGACCGGGCCGTGCAGGTGCGTTCCCTGCATCCGGGCGTGAGCTTTGAAGAGGTACAGGAGAAAACCGGCTTCCCGCTGCTCAAGGCCGCCGACCTCAAGCAGACCGTGGCGCCGACGCCGGAGCAACTGGCGCTGATCCGCCGCCTCGATCCCCGTGACTATCGCGCCTCTGCGCTCAAGGGCAACCCGCCCGGCATTCGTCAGGCCTGATGGCCAGGAGTTCATATGAGCAGCGACAGCGAATTTGTGCAGCGGGCTGACACCGCTGTGTATGAAACCGAGGACCCGGTGCTTTATGGGGTGGCCGATGGTATCGCCACGCTGACCATGAACCGGCCGACCGTCAATAACGCGCAAAACTCACAGATGACCTACGCCCTGGACGACGCCTTGCGCCGTGCCGTCAATGACGATGCGGTGAAGGTCATTGTGCTGCGCGGCAATGGCAAGCATTTTTCCGCAGGGCACGATATCGGCACGCCGGGGCGCGATATCAACAAGGAATTTGAGCGCGCCAGCCTGTGGTGGGACCACACCAACAAGCCGGGCGGCGAGTACCTCTATGCCCGCGAGCAAGAGGTGTACCTGGGCATGTGCCGGCGCTGGCGCGAACTGCCCAAGCCGACCATTGCCATGGTGCAGGGGGCGTGCATTGCCGGCGGGCTGATGCTGGCCTGGGTCTGTGATTTGATCGTGGCCAGTGACGATGCTTTTTTTCAGGACCCGGTGGTACGCATGGGCATTCCGGGGGTTGAGTATTTTGCCCACCCCTATGAACTGAACCCGCGCATTGCCAAGGAGTTTCTGTTTACTGGCGATCGTATGAGCGCCGAACGCGCCTACCAGATGGGCATGGTTAATCGCCTGTTTACCCGCGAAGGGCTGGAGGCCGGTACCTATGCGCTGGCAGCGGCCATCGCCAAACAGCCGCGCATGGGCCTGGCCCTGACCAAGCAGGCGATCAATCACGTCGAGGACTTGCAGGGCAAGCGTACGGCTATGGACGCGGTGTTTGCCTGGCATCACTTCGCCCATAGCCATAACGAGCTGCTGTCCGGGGACAAGCTGGGCGGCTATGACGCCAAGGCCATGATTGAAGCGAACAAGAGTGCTGCGGGAGAGCGTGGATGAGTGACTATCTGCAAACGGCATTGACCGATGCCCTGGGCTGCCGTTACCCCATAGTGCAAACCGCGATGGGCTGGGTAGCGGACGCCAATCTGGTGATCGCCAGTACCCGTGCGGGGGCCTTCGGTTTTCTGGCCGGAGCGACCATTGCGGCGGATCAGCTGGAGGGCCAAATCCTGCGGGTGATCGAGGCCACGGGGGGGAGTAATTTCGGCCTCAATTTCCATATGTTCCAGGAAAACGCCGCGCAGTGCGTGGACCTGGCCATCAAGTACCGCCTGCGAGCCGTCAGCTATGGCCGCGGCCCCGACCGCCAGACCATCGGGCGTTTCAAAAAGGCCGGGGTGTTGTGCATTCCCACCGTGGGTGCGCTTAAACACGCACTCAAGGCCGTGGAACTGGGCGCAGACATGGTCACCGTACAGGGCGGCGAGGGTGGCGGGCATACCGGGGGCGTGCCCAGCACCATTTTACTGCCGCAGGTGCTGGATGCGGTGCGGGTGCCGGTGATTGCCGCGGGGGGCTATTCCACCGGGCGCGGGCTGGCCGGGGCGCTGGCCACAGGTGCGGCCGGGGTGGCCATGGGTACGCGGTTCCTGATGACCCAGGAGTCGCCCACCCCGATCGCAACGCTGGAGCGCTACGTGAAAGTGACCGACCCACAGCAGATTCGGGTGACGACGGCAGTGGATGGCATGCGCCACCGCATGATCGAAAACGCTTTTATCAATCGCCTGGAAAAAGCCGGTGCCTTTGGCCGCCTGCGCATTGCCCTGGGCAGTGCCTGGCACTGGAAGCAATACACCGGCATGAGCCTTGGGCATATGCTCGGTGTTTTTGCCAAATCAATAAAAGAAGACCCTGCGGCGCTGTCGCAGACGGTGATGGCGGCCAATCAGCCGGTGCTGTTGCAGCGCTCGATGGTGGATGGCGTACCGGATGAGGGGATTTTGTCCAGCGGACAGGTGGCCGCTGCCATTGGCGAACTGAAAAGTTGCCAGAGCCTGATCGACGAGATGGTGCAAGAGGCCGAGCGCTGCCTGATAGCGGTGAATGCACGTCATCAGGCAGCGCGCTGTAAGGCGGGGGAAGCGGCAGCCATCTGAAACGGCTGGCTATTCTGTAATTTAACTTATCTGGATACAAAGCCTGTCCGCTCTGGCCCGTGGGGCAAGCATTCTGATCACTACACTTTTTAATTATTGTGCAGTTCAGGAAGCTGATTTATGCCCCAAGCCTTGCATCGCCATACTCCCTTGCTAACCGCTTATGACCCTCGCGGGCTGGCCATCTGCACGGTGGCCTGTCATCGGCGCACTGCGGCGCAGGAACCTGAAGCGCGGATCAGCCGCCAGGTGTTTGGCCCCAGCGGTTTTTTGACCGAACAGTGGGATCCGCGTCTGGTGGCATTGCGCCGTAAAAATCCGACTACGGTGCCCAATCAGCGCAATCGATCTTCGCTGTCGGGGCGCCTGCTGCGCAGCGACAGTGTTGACCGCGGCGTGCGTATCAGCCTGGCAGGAGCGGGCGGGCAACTGCGCTTTAGTTGGGATGCCCGGGGTACGCGCAGCATCTGGGAATACGATGAACTGCTGCGCCTGAGCGCCGTATTCGAACAGGGCGCCGGAACTGAGGGTGCGCATTGTGTCGAGCGTCTGACCTATGCCGACAACAGCGCTGTGCATGCGCGCCAAAATGTCTGCGCCCGGCTGATCCGTCATGACGACCCTGCCGGCACGCTGTGGTTTGAGGGCTATGACCTGCTGGGGCAGGTGACGAGTCAGTCACGGCGATTCGTACGTGACGCATCCCAAGCGCCCAACTGGTCGCCGCAGGCCGGGTTGCGTGAGCAGCACCTTGAATCCCGAAGCTGGCGCACTCAATGGCGCCGTGATGCTGTGGGCCAGTTGGTTGAGCAAATCGATGCCCAGGGCAATCGGCAGCGTATGCGCCATGATGTGGACGGTCTGCTGGCTGCGGTGATGGTCAATCTCGGCAGCGGTCGCCAGCACAGTGTGGTGCAGCAAAGATCCTATAACGCGAGCGGCCAGATAGAAGTTGAACGGTCGGGCAACGGGGTAGTGCGTGCCCTGGCCTACAGCCCGTTGGATGACCGCCTGCAGCAACTGAAAACATGGCGCACCAGTAATCCGGGTGAAGCCTTGCAGGACTTGAACTATGTCTATGACCGGGTTGGCAATGTGCTGAATATCCGTGATGCAGCGCAACCTGTGCTGTGGTCTGATAATACCCGGCTGCAAGCATTGAGCACTTATACCTACGACTCGCTCTACCAGCTGATAGAAGCCACGGGCCGTGAAAACGCCAGCAATCTCAATGGCCCGCAGCTGCCCGTTGCTGCGGGCCTGGGTGCGGCCAACGGTCAGCGTATGCGTAACTACCGTCAGTCGTATACCTACGATGCAGGCGGCAATCTTGCCCGGCTGCAACACATGCCCAGCCACGGTTCTGGCTATACGCGACAGATGAACGTGGCTGACCACAGCAATCACGGCCTTGAACAAAAGTCGGGGCTGCCCGCCCGCCCCGGGCTGGCAAGCGGCTTTGACGCGAATGGCAACCAGCAGGTACTCGAACCGGGGCAGTGGCTGAGCTGGACCCTGCGCAATCAATTGCAGCGAGTTACCCGTGTCACACGCCAGGACGGTGCCAACGATGATGAGGCCTATGTCTACGACAGCAGCGGGGCAAGGGCGCTTAAAATCAGACAGTCCCATGGCCATCGTCAGCCCCGTCGTGAAGAGGTGTATTACTTGCCCGGTCTCGAAGTCCGGCGCAACAGCGCCACGGGCGAATGGGTGAATGTGCTGATGGTGGTCGGTGATCTCAATAGCGCGAGCATATTGCAGTGGGAGAAGGGGCGCCCCGAAAGCATCGATAACGAACACATGCGTTTGAGCCTCTCGGACCATCTGGGCTGCAGCATGCTGGAGCTGGATGGCTCTGGGCGGTTACTCAGTCAGGAAAGCTACTACCCCTATGGAGCCACTGCCTGGTGGGCGACGAAAAATACCCTTGAAGCCCGTTATAAATTTATTCGCTATTCGGGCAAGGAGCGCGATGCCAGCGGGCTTTACTATTACGGCTTGCGGTATTACGCACCGTGGCTGGCGCGCTGGATCAGCGCCGATCCGGGCGATGATATTGATGGCATGAACCTGTACGCGATGGCGCTGGGCAATCCCGTCGGCAGGGTCGACGAGCAGGGCCTGCTGAGTTCGGAGGCGGCTATTGGCCGGTTTGCCGGATTGCACTCGGCCATCTCCGGGCTGTCCAGGCAGATCAGGTCGCGGTGGCAGGCTTCGAGTGCCGCCGCGATTCGTGATGGGCTGGCAACCTGGATCAGTAATGTTGTCGGGGTGGGGGTCGACCTGGCCCTGTTTGAGGGTCGTCAACCGACTCACGGGCTCAATGTTGCCTTGCGAAGTACGGTAAATGCCATTGATGCACTGGCTGTCATGCACATGGGTACCGGGCTTTTTGCAAACTTGACTCACTGGAGCCCCTTTATCGGTTTTATTGCCGCAAACGTTACGCACAGGGGCTTTGAAATGCGAGGTGCCAGCGAGGGGGCGGGTTCTGATGAGGTTTGGGATCCCGTGGCTCGAGTGAGGCTGGCGGGGCATGTGCGCTCACTTACACGTGAAGTCCTGCAGCAGACCTTGAGAGGTTACGGTGACAGCGTGTCCTGGGGCCAGACCCCGGTAAGCTCCAGAGTCATGCGAACGATGATGAGCGCAGGTGCCTATGGCCTGGCTACTGTTCCCAACGCGGTCTATGGTCAGTTTGTGCCAGGGCCACTGCAGCCGAATATAGCCCCTGTGATCGAGGCTTATGACGGGGCGGCGGGTACTTACATTCGCGCAGGCCATCAATCTGCTCAGATGGATCGTCACGTGAATACGCTGCAGATCCCGCCAGGGATGGCCACGTTTCATGGAGGCATGAGCAGGATGTTCAATCAGACGTGGGTTTACTGGGCCGGGGTCGGGATCGAGGCCATCGCCGCGTATGTCACAGGTTCGCCGATAGCGCAGCAAAGTTCACGGGCCAGGGCCTGGGTGGGGGCTGCCAAAGGGGCGGTATCGGCACTGACCGAGGTGCGTGGGCTTTTGCTGCAAACGGCCAGAAGTGGTTACAACAGCCTGTTCAAGCGTTGGAGACCGGTCAAGCACTGATGATGGATAACCTGCGGCGGCGGGCCTGTTCGCGATGATAGTGCTCCGGTTTGGTGTGATACGCCACGCTGCCTGCACCGCAGGCATTGTGCTGCCCACGCTGTCTGAGGCTTGCCAGATCATCGTGGCAGCGCTTGGCATCAGGACAGAAATCCGCCATCTACATTCAGCGAGATACCCGTGGTGTAGCTCGATGCATCGCTTGCCAGATACAGCACAGCCCCGGCCATCTCGCCGGGGGCGGCGACGCGTTTGAGCGGGATGTGTTGCAGGGCGGTCTTGAGAATGGCGTCGTTGCTGACCAGCGCCGAGGCAAACTTGGTGTCGGTCAGCCCCGGTAGTAACGCATTGCAACGAATGCCGAACCCTGCACATTCCTTGGCAAACACCTTGGTCATATTGATCACCGCTGCCTTGGTCATCGAATACACACCCTGGAACACTCCCGGTGATACGCCGTTGATCGAGGCTACGTTAATGATGCTGCCGCCGCCGTGCTCGCGCATCAGCTTCCCTGCCTCCACGGACATAAAGAAATAGCCGCGAATATTTACATCGACGGTTTTCTGGAAAGCGCCAAGGTCGGTGTCCAGTACGTTGCAGAACTGCGGATTGGTCGCGGCGTTGTTGACCAGAATATCGATGCGGCCAAAGTCTGCGCGTATGCGCGCAAAGGTCTGAGTGATCTGTTCCATTTCGCCAATATGGCAGGCGATGGCAGTGGCCTTGCCGCCCTCGGCGATGATTGCATCGGCCACTGGCTGGCAGCCTTCGAGTTTGCGGCTGGAGACAATGACGTGGGCACCTTGTTGGGCCAGCAGCCTGGCAATGGCTTCACCGATGCCGCGGCTGGCACCGGAAACAAAAGCGATTTTGCCATCAAGGTCGAACAGTTGAGTCCTGGACATGTTGATTCCCTGTTATCTGGGGCTTAGAGGCTGGAGCGGCGAATGACGTTGAGGCTCATCTGCTCCAGCAGAGCGTTCATTTGTATGAACTGGGCAAAACGTTTGTCTGCGGTCTGGCCGTGGTAGTAGCGGTAGTAGATCTGTTGAACGATACCCGCCAGACGAAACAGGCCGTAGGTGTAGTAGAAATCGTAGTTGTCTATCTGAATCCCGGAACGCTCGGCGTAGTAATCCACAAATTCGCGGCGGGTCAACATACCCGGAGCGTTGCTCGGCTGGCGCCGCATCAGTTGCACCGGTGCCGGGTCATCCGCCTCGATCCAGTAGGCGAGGGTGTTGCCCAGGTCCATCAGCGGATCACCTAGCGTAGTCAGCTCCCAGTCCAGCACGCCGATGATCTGCATCGGGTTAGCGGGATCGAGGATCACGTTATCAAAGCGGTAGTCGTTGTGAACGATAGCCGGGGTCGGGTAGTCGGCTGGCATTTTGGCGTGCAGCCAGTCTTTTACTGCGTGCCAATGGGGTGCATCCGGGGTCAGGGCCTTTTCGTAGCGCTCGCTCCAGCCGCTGATCTGGCGCTGCACGTAGCCTTGCGGCTTACCCAGATCGGCCAGGCCGCAGGCGTTGTAGTCAACGCGATGCAACTCGACCAGTTTGTCGATAAAGCTCTTGCACAGGGTTCGGGTGGCGTCGGCGCCCAATGCCAGTTCCTGCGGCAGATCCGAGCGCAGGATAATGCCCCTGACCCGTTCCATGACATAGAACCCGGAGCCGATCAGACTTTCGTCGGAGCAGTGGGCGTAGGCCCTGGGGCAGTAGGGGAAGGCGTCCTTGAGCTGATTGAGGATGCGAAACTCGCGGCCCATGTCGTGCGCCGATTTGGCCTTTTGGCCAAAGGGCGGGCGGCGCAGCACCAGCTCTCGACCCGGGTATTCAATCAGGTAAGTCAGGTTCGAGGCGCCGCCGGGGAACTGGCTGATCGCAGGTTCCCCCACAAGGCCAGGAATATTTGCCTTGAGGTAAGGGTCAATGCGGCTGGCGTCGAGTTCTTCGCCGGTGCGGATGCGGGTGGACGAGTCGGTAAGCGCCATGTTTATCTCTTCTGTTTATAGTTGAGGCCTGACAACATTCGCTAATCTAATGGGAGGCCCGGGTCTCGACAAGTCGGCTGCTGCCTTAATAGGCAGGGCTGTTAGCAGGGGATCAGCGTCTTTGATGGCCACTGCCTCAATAAACCGCAGGGCAAAAAAAACCGAAGCGCGTGGGCTTCGGTTTTCGGTGCTGCGTGTGGCTTAGGCCGGGAACAGTTCGCTCAGTTTCATGGCCAGCATCATGTCGCCTTCAGCGCGCAGTTTGCCGCCCATAAATGCCTGCATGCCATCGGTTTCGCCGCTAACGATGCCTTCCAGGGTCTCGCCGTCCATCACCAGGGTGACCTGGGCGTCAGGGTTTTCACCTTCTTTGAGTTCACAAGTGCTGTCTTTAACGATCAGCGAGAAGTGTTTATCTTCATCGATGCGGAAACCAAAAACCAGGTCCAGGCCTGCAGCAGCGGCTGGGTTGAATTTGGCTTTCATTGCTTGAACGGCATCAGCTACAGAAGTCATGGTTCGATCCTTATATAGGGTGGAGTACGGCGGCCCGAAGGCCACGGTTGCCGACGCTCAACGATAGGTGATGAGTGACGGCGTCTTCAACAGTTGCAAATGCACATGACTGTTGAAGGAAGCCAGGGTGACCTCGCGGCCATGGAACTTGAGCTGGCTGAGCGAGGTATTGACGATTTGCCAGCCGAGCTTGAAGGCATCGGTGGCCGGAATTCGGGTCAGTATGTGGACCAGGGCCGTAATGGTGCCTGCAGAAGTGAACACGACAATGTTCTGCTGGCCCTTGGCAAGGTCGAGCAGGCTGTTCAGTCCGCGCTGGACCCGTTCGACAAAGCCCAGCCAGGTTTCCAGTCCAGGGGTATCGTAAGTGCCACTGAGCCAGCGCTCGATGATCAGTTCGAAAATGCGCTGGAACTCGGCCGGATTGTGGGCGGCATTGTTCATCGCCGTCAGGGCCTCTGGCTCGTCCGGCAGCAAGCCGGGAAGCAGGGCATCAAGGATGGCGTAAGCATCGAATTCGTTGAAGGCAGCGTCTGTTTCCAGTGTAGGGGCGGGCAGCCCGGCGGCGTGCAGTTGTGCCAGGGCATGGCGTGCGGTGTCTTGCTGACGTGTCAGATCACCGGCCAGGCAACGGTCAAAGCGCAAATTCAGTTCGGCCAGATGCTGACCGGCAATTTGCGCCTGGTGCACGCCCAGTGGTGACAACTTGTCGTAGTCATCTGCACCAAAGGAGGCCTGGCCATGTCTGATCAAATAGATGCTGCCCACGTGCGCGTCATTCCTGAGCACTGAAAGTCAGGCGAGGTTAGGAGGATGGCAAGTGGCTGTCAATGAAAAAACATACGCTTGTTTGAATTGCTGCCAATGCCCCTGATCAAGGTGTTTCACGGCTGGCAGGCCCCGGTTGGCGTCGGTATGCTGGTTGCCATTGCGCGGCCCTGACCCTCGGGCTGCAATCGTTTTCAAGGAGAGGCTGTGGAATTTCTTGCCGAGTACGCCAGTTTTCTGGCTAAAACCGTGACTCTGGTGGTCGCCATTGTGGTGGTGCTGGTGACTGTTGCTGCATTGCGTGGCAAAGGGCGCCGTTCTACCGGGCAATTGCAGGTCACCAAGCTCAATGATTTCTACAAGGGCCTGCGTGAACGCCTGGAGCAATCGCTGCTGTCCAAAGACCAGTTCAAGGCACTGCGCAAGCAGACTGCCAAGGCCGACAAAAAACTGAAAAAACAGCCAGAAACCAAGGCAAATGTCTTCGTGCTGGATTTTCACGGTGATATCAAGGCTTCGGCGACAGAAAGCCTGCGCCATGAAATTACTGCCTTGCTGACCCTGGCCAGGCCGACTGACGAAGTGGTGCTGCGTCTGGAAAGTGGTGGTGGCATGGTGCACAGCTATGGCCTTGCGTCGTCGCAATTGGCACGTATCCGTCAGGCAGGCATTCCGCTGACGATCTGCATCGATAAAGTTGCTGCCAGCGGTGGCTACATGATGGCTTGTATCGGCCAGAAGATTATCAGTGCACCGTTTGCAATTCTGGGTTCCATCGGTGTGGTGGCGCAGTTGCCCAACGTCAATCGCCTGCTCAAAAAGCACGACATTGATTATGAAGTGCTGACGGCGGGCGAGTACAAGCGAACGCTTACGGTATTTGGCGAAAACACTGAAAAAGGTCGTGAAAAGTTCCAGCAGGACCTGGATATCACCCATCAGCTGTTCAAGAACTTCGTGTCCAAGTACCGCCCGCAGCTGGCGATTGATGAAGTGGCGACCGGCGAAGTGTGGCTGGGCGTTGCTGCGGTCGATAAACAGCTGGTCGACGAATTGAAAACCAGCGATGAGTATTTGTCCGAGCGGGCCGCGAATGCACAGCTGTATCACCTGCACTATGCCCAGCGCAAAAGTTTGCAGGAGCGTGTGGGGCTGGCTGCCAGCAGTTCGGCGGAACATGTTGTTGACTCATTGTGGAGTCGTTTGACCCAATCACGTTTCTGGTGATTAGTCAGGCGCTGTTGTAAGTTTTACAACAGCGCCTGCGTCTGTGTCTGGTGCGGTAGTTAATTATCGTTTAAAACATGTTTTTTAATAAATAACCTGATTCTTTATCAAGTATTCAGCCGACTATTTTTTAGTGTTGTCTATAAGCTGAAGGCACGAATCCCTATCGAGCCTTTACCATGACCGATGCTATTAGTTATCCGTTATCAGAGTCTGAACGATCCGTTGTCGACTATGCCCGTCGATTGGCGAATGTGCCGGTTGAAAACCAGCACGAAACCTATATTGCGGGGTTGCTTGCACCTTGGTTTAAATATGCGTCGCCGATGTTGCGCGAAAGATTACTTAACAGTTTCAAATTAGGGCAAATGGCTCAGCGCGAGGTCGCGCGCGTGCTGGCCCAAATCAAGCCGATAGAGTCGTTCGCCGAGCCGTTGCTCAAGGAGGCGCTGAAGGCACGTGGCTGGACAGATGCTGACCCCAAGAGGTATGGCATAAAACAGGTTCGCTTGTTGAGTAATCTGTTGCTGTTTTTTGCTCGGCAACAATTCAGGCTAGTTGATTCTCTGATCCAGCTTGCCTTGCCCGAGAAGTTCACACCTGAGTCATTGGAGCTGAACCTGGTATCGAGCGTCAGTCATCACAGCCTGCTGCAGGCAGCGTTGCAGAACTATGAGGCTTTTGAGGCTGTTGAAGGCGGCTTCGACCAGGGGTCGTGCATTTATGCACTCAGAGGTACGCAGCAGATTGAACAGGCCGAATTAAAGCCCGAAGGTTTTGCGCAGATCTGCCGTGACCTGAACCTGGGCATGCAATATCAATGGCATTTGACGCGTGTGTTTGAACCGGCGGATGATAATTGGCCTGCCGACAATGCCAATTCAAAGGCGTATAAGTTGCAAGCTGTATTTGTGCAGAATCTGCGCCAGGAATTTGCCTGCGCCTTGCATGTGGCCTATATGAAGGCGGAGGTCACGACACAATCATATAACTATATATTGAATTTTTTGATTCCGCCGGGTGCTCTCTTTTCGTATATTCACTCAGGTCATAGCACGCTTCAAATCATGGGCTTTGAGGTTCCCGGAGTTATTGTTTTTTGGCCGCAGAGAAAACCGGCCGAAGAGGCGCAGCCCTGCATACTTTATTTGCCGAACAGTTCCGGCACGGCGTTTCACGAATTCGAGTCGTTTGATTTATTAAAGGCGACGCTGCGCGAGTGGTTAAAAAATAGCGTCTTTGCCACGTATTTCTTTCACTTGGTTCCCTTGCGTTACCGCGCCGAGTTTATGCGGCGCACGGACTTGAAAAATATAACCTGGGATTCGTTGTTGTTACGCCGCCCACCGATCATCAATGAACCTGCATTGATGTCCGAAACCCGGCATCTGCCCAAGTTTGACGATCCATTTTTGATTGCCTGGGGGCTGCAGCTGGCCAAGATTAAAGATGATGCCAGGTTGCTGATCGTCCCCACGGAAGATGAAGACTCTAAAAGTCGTTTGGCACGTCAGGCCTCTTTCTTGAATCTGGGGGTGAGCTTGTTGATGGTTGCGTTGGGTTTTGTCCCGGTTCTGGGTGAGATCTTGCTGGTAACCAGTGTCATGCAACTGGGGGTTGAGGTGTATGACGGTATCAAGGCGTGGCAGCGGGGAGACCGGGCCGCCGCGCTGGAGTACTTGTTCGATGTTGCCGAGAATTTTGCGCTGGCTGCCAGCAGCACTGCAGCGGCAAAAGCACTCAGGCCATCGCCGGTCGTGGATGCACTGGTTGCAGTCACGTCAGTTAAAGGTCAAAAACGATTGTGGCGGCCGGATCTCAGGCCCTACCAATACCCAAACCTTGCGCTGGGTGATGCCGAGCCCGATGCGCGAGGGCTCTATAGCATGGGTAACAAGCAGTTTATCAAGCTGGAAGACAAGGTGTATCAGGTCAAAATCGATACTGCGACACAAAGGTGTCATATCCAGCACCCAACCGAGCCGTACACCTACACACCACGCGTCAGGCATAACGGCAGCGGTGCGTGGGTGCATGAACTCGATGATCCGATACAAATGTCGCGTATGCAGTTGTTCCGTCGGTTGGGCCCTGCGGCCCAAGGGTTATCGGACGCTATGGTCGAGCGTGTGCTGGCTGCATCCAATACCAGTGATGATGCGTTGCGCAGGCTGCACATGGATAACCTGCCGCCACCTCCTGCGTTGGCAGACAGCATGAGGCGCGTGCAGTTGAGTCAAATGATCGAACGCTTCATCGTACAAATGCAGCAGGGGGGCAAAGTGTCTACCGATACTGCGCAATTGCAACTGGAGCTGTTGACTCGTCTTGAGGGCTGGCCTGCGGACAGAGTTTTACGCGTGGTGAACATGCGCGGGTCCATGGTCATGGAGTACGGGCCTGAAGTGGAGTCTTCGCATCCCCGCCTGCAAGTTACCGAAGCCCAGATCAAGAACGCAGAATTGCTCAAGACCACGCTGGAGTCTTTCTCCTCGGCGCAAATCGAGGTTTTGTTGGGGCAATCTGTCGATAGCCTTGAGCAACAGGAACAGGCATTGGCGCGCCAGTTGGGTCGCTTTGCCCAAGCTACAAAGTCTGACCTGTTCTCGCATCTGTATAAACGGGGCGAGGTGGTGACAGCCCGGATGGAGCTGTTGCAAAAACAGTTTCCGAGTTTGCCGGCAAGTGTGATGGGCGAGTTGATGGATCAACTTGCCCCGGCCGAAATGGCAACAGTGCAGAGCACCGGGCGCCTGCCGCTGCATATTCTGGAAGAGGCGCGCAGCTACACGCAGGTATTGCGTTTGAACCGGGCACTGGAGGGACTCTATTTCGAGGCTCTAAGTAACGTTGATAGCAATACATTGGCATGGCAAACCCTTACCCACTTGCCTGATTGGCCGACCAGTCAGCGCTTGGTATTGCGCGACAGAGCCACAGGTCAAGTACTGAGCTCCGTAGGTAATCCGTTGTCCAGATACAGCCAGGAGATTTTTAAAAGCGCGGGCGAGTACCATTTTTTGGGCCTCGCGACAGATGATATATACAGCAGCCCTTATCTTTGCAGATGTGTGGCCAAAGCCTTGCCGTCTTCCGCGCGTATGTCACTTGGGCTTCCCGACACTGACCCGGGGGTGTTTTTAAGCTGGAAAATTGCATCCCATGCGGCCGGTCATCGCGCGCAAAGTGCCAATGCGCTGGGGATGCAGCAGGTTAAACCCTGGTTCAAATCGCCCATGCGCCTGGCCGATGGGCGGGCAGGCTACAGGCTCAGCGGTCGCTCAGGCCATGCCGCGCAAGCGAGCAGGCCATTGGTGATAAAGGATCTTGTGATGGATCTTTTTCCGTTGATGAGTGAGGAAACGGTCAGCCAGTTTTTATACCATCTTGAACTTTCACCTGCGTTGAAAACCCGGGTACTGGCCAGGTTCAAGGCCGAACTTCAAACCTTGCGTAGCGATCTTGAGCGCTGGGTGGACTCGCCGGTCTGGAGTCAGCGGCGCAATGGCCCGCGGGTACTGGTGACGACCCAGGACAAGCGTGCAATCAGCCAGGCTTTGCTCCATGTCTGGCGCCGACAGACCGCAACCGTGAGCGTGGGTGAGCACACCGGATATGTGCTGAACCTCAATAGTTGGCCAGTTGATTGCTTGCCTGAGATATCGGCAGATTTTTCCCATGTCAGTGCACTGCACTTGAGCAACTCACCCAATGGAAAGTTTCCCGGTTCATTTTTGGAAAAGTTTCCCAACTTACGCATCCTGTCCCTGAAAAGTAACCAGCTCAGTGAGTTGCCCGTGGAAATTGCCGGTATGTCCGAATTGGTCAACTTGAACTTGCAGGACAATCATATTGTATTGAGCGGGCGAACCGCTTCGGCTCTGGCGGGACTGACCCGGTTGAAATCTTTGAATTTAACGGGAAATCCCTTGGGCAGGCGTATTTCGGTGACTCGCATGGTTGACCTTGAGCGTTTGTATCTACGCTACAGTGGTCTGCTGACTTGGCCTGAAGGGGTTGAGTCGCTCAGCCACCTGCAGACCCTGGATATGCGTGACAACAATATTAGTCGCATTCCACTGGAGGTTTTGTCACCTGGCAGAACAGCGATCAATAGTGTTACTCACCTGCATGACAATCCTTTGAGTGCCGACTCGTTACGCCGCCTTGAGAATTATCGGCGAGAGTACGGCATCAGTTTTGGTATTGCTCCGCGACGTCGGCATGTTGACCAGGTACGCGGCATCTTTCACTGGGCGTCCCGGCCAACGTTCTCAGAGACGCGTGTATGGAACAGCTTGAGGGATATCGCCGGGTCGAGTGATTTTTTTCGCGTGCTGGAAGACCTCAGTGCGTCCTCCCAGTATTTGCATGGACGTGAAAGTTTAAGCCAACGGGTCTGGCAAGTTCTCAATGCCATGCACGATTTCAGCGAATTACGTAACCAGCTGTTTGAGGTTTCAGCCAATCCCAATACCTGCGCCGATGGGATTCCGATGATTTTTTCGGATCTTGAACTTCGTTACCGGATCTTTATTGCGCAAAGCTCGGTCAATGCCGAAGCAGAGCTGCTGCAACTGGCACAAGGACTTCTGCGGATCGAACTGCTGGATAAACATGTACAGGGGGTTGTTGAGGCGCGAATTGCTGCAGTCCATGCCGAGCAATCAGAGTACGTGCGCCAATTGCAGGGCTTGATCGATGAGGTCAGCCCGGATTTTGCATCTGAGCCCTTGGCGAACATGACGGCGGAGGAACAACAGGGTGTGGCCTATCGTTTGGGTTCGGCACAAGCGCTGCGTCTGGCGCAGAGGCTCAGCCCGGCTGATTTGCAGGCGCGAATTGCAAAGGTTGATCCGCTGGAGATACAGATGTTTTATCAGGTCAAACTGGCTGCTGACCTTGGCTTGCCGGCGCGGCCCAAGAGCATGATTTTTGAAAGAGTCGCCAATGTCACGCTCGAGCAGCTTGAAGCCGCCAAGCTGTATGTTTTGACTGAGGATACAGCGCAAGCGAGGATTGCTTACATTGAAAAGCAGGGGTTCTGGGAGCGCTTTCTGGAGAAGAAATACCCCGAGCATTTTCAGTCGGTTGACTCACCGCTGCATGAACGCATGCAGGGGCTTTACCTGGCTAGGGAGAGGCTGTCCAGTCAGGAGTATGTGTCGAAAACCCAAGCTGTAGGGGAAAGTCGTTTGCTGGCCAGGCAAGAACTGATCAGCCAGTTGACCCGTGAAGAAGTTGAAAAACACCCTTTCGAGCAGGAGCAATCTTGACCCTGCGCAGGGTTATGCAGGCGCTGGCCCTGGGTAACCAGGGCCAGCCACAGCATCAGCGACGACGGAACAGCGGCATCGGCTCGTCGGTTGAAGACTGGTAGGTCACCGAGAAGTCCTTGAGGCCTTCCAGCGCTTCGTAAGGGTCTTTATCGGCACGGATGGCGAATGCGTCAAAGCCACAGCGATGCAGATAGAACAACTGGTCGCGCAGAACATCGCCAATGGCGCGAAGTTCGCCTTTATAACCATAGCGGTCACGCAGCAAACGGGCGTTGGAATAACTGCGGCCATCAGTGAAAGCCGGGAAGTTCAGGGCAATAACCTGAAAGTTCGCCACGTCCTCGCCCAGCTCTTCAGCTTCTTCGTCGCTGTCCAGCCACACGCCCAGGCCGCCGTCGCGGGCCTTGAGTGCGTGGCCGTGTTCGCGCCACATCACCAAAGGCACGATCAGGTCGTCGCAATTGGAGATTTCGTCAAAGCTGGTTTCCTTGGGCAGCAAGTGCCAGGTTTCATCGATGACCTGGTTGTTCTTAATTATTCGCTGCATAGACGCGCTCCTTGAAAGGGTCAATGCCGATACGCTGGTAGGTATCGATAAAACGTTCGTCTTCGGTACGTTTTTCAACATAGACGTCGATCAGCTTTTCAATCACATCCGGCATGGCGTCCTGGGCAAAGGACGGGCCCAGAATCTTGCCGAGACTGGCATCACGGCTGGCACTGCCACCCAGGGATACCTGATAGAACTCGGCGCCTTTTTTATCTACGCCGAGAATACCGATATGCCCGACGTGGTGGTGACCACAGGCGTTCATGCAACCGGAAATGTTCAGGTCCAGTTCGCCAATATCGAACAGGTAGTCCAGGTTTTCAAAGCGGCGCTGGATCGATTCGGCAATCGGGATCGACTTGGCGTTGGCCAGGGAGCAGAAGTCACCACCAGGGCAGCAGATCATGTCGGTCAGCAAACCGATGTTGGGCGTGGCGAACCCATTTTCGCGCAACTCGCCCCACATGGTGAACAGCTGGCTCTCTTCGACATCGGCCAGGATAATGTTCTGCTCGTGGGAAGTACGCAGTTGGCCAAAGCTGTAACGGTCGGCCATGTCGGCGATGGCATCCCACTGCTTGTCGGTCACATCGCCCGGGGCTACACCTGTAGGTTTGAGCGACAAAGTAACGGCGACATAGCCCGGTTTTTTGTGGGCCAACGTGTTGCGTACGCGCCAACGGGCAAAACCCGGGTGCTGCTTGTCGAGTTCGGCCAGTTCGGCGCCGAAGTCGGGCAGGGCTTTGTAGTCAGGATCGACGAAGTGCTTGGCGATACGCTGCACTTCGGCTTCGGTCAGGGTGTTCGAACCGCCGCGCAAGTGAACCATTTCGGCCTCAACACGCTCGGCGAACACTTCAGGCGTCAGCGCCTTGACCAGAATCTTGATCCGCGCCTTGTACTTGTTGTCACGACGGCCATAGCGGTTGTAGACACGCAGGATGGCCTCGAGGTAGCTCAACAGGTCTTGCCACGGCAAGAACTCATTGATGAAGGCACCGATTACCGGGGTACGGCCCAGGCCGCCACCTACCAGTACACGGAAGCCCACTTCGCCGGCGTCGTTGAGCACCGGCTCCAGGCCGATGTCATGCACTTCAATGGCTGCACGGTCAGATGTCGAACCGTTGATTGCAATTTTGAATTTGCGTGGCAGGTAGGCGAATTCCGGGTGGAAAGTCGTCCACTGACGCACGATTTCGCACCAAGGGCGCGAATCGATCAGTTCATCCGCCGCAACACCGGCGAACTGGTCGGTGGTGACGTTGCGCAGGCAGTTGCCGCTGGTCTGAATGGCGTGCATCTGCACGGTGGCCAGTTCTTCCAGGATGTCCGGGATGTCTTCCAGCGCAGCCCAGTTGAATTGCACGTTCTGGCGGGTACTGATGTGGGCATAGCCCTTGTCATAGTCACGAGCGATTTTGGCCATCATTCGCGCCTGACGCGAAGTCAACTGGCCATAAGGCACAGCGACCCGCAGCATTGGGGCAAAGCGTTGAACATAAAGGCCATTTTGCAGGCGCAGGGGGCGGAACTCTTCTTCGCTCAGCTCACCTGCCAGATAGCGTCGGGTCTGATCCCGGAACTGCTTGACGCGGTCCTCGATGATCTGCTGATCGTACTCGTCATATACGTACATATAGGTCCTGTTCTCAGGCTGCTAACAGCTTATCTGCGCGCACGGCCGCGCACTCCCCAAGGAGCGGGGCACGATACCAGTTTGTAGTTATGCGCAAAAGTGATGTTTAAGCATATGCAAAGAACCAAAACGACTATAAGCGTTTGATTCTCAATCCCTTACTTGTGGGAAGGGCATTGCTGGACTTAACTGTTTTAAGGACTTCAAGCAATCACCCATAAAACCGAAAAAAGGCGATGCGATGAGTACTCCAGTCAAAGCGCGTAAAAGCGACAGCAAGGTCGATGCATGGGCCATTTTCTTTCTGATCATTCTGGTGGTTTCTACTGCCGTGTACTGGGTCAGCCACCAGTAGCAAGCGTGCAAGGTCGAGGCTGATCAGGCGGATGTAGCCGCTAAAGAGCTTGTCGACATTACCTGGTGCCGCCCTCGCTGCCGTTGGCATGCTCAACAATGCCAACGTTGTGCATGGCCCCCCCAGGCCTTTGCGTGCCCGGCACTCAGGTACGCGCTGCCAATTTGCGTCCCTAAACCCCCGCCAGATGAACCACCAGCGTGACGATCCCGTACAGGGTCAAGGCAAACACCAAGGTAAATAGCAGCCCCATGATAAGGAAGTGGGAGGCTTTTCCGTGGGAAAAATCCCGAGTCCTGTTTTTTCCGCTTTGCACGCCAAAGGCAGCGGCCATGACGCTGTGCAGCATTTGCCAGAAGCTCGGCGGCTTGTTGTCGGCAGGATCGTTCATAGATGCCTCGGCTGTCTGAGGTTGGAACGGCTACATCCCATAGCGTAGTCAACTTCAAGGCCCATTAACTATCTACCACCCATGCCCGGGCACTGTCGGTTGTACTGAGGCGCTCATTCACACGCGTTTCAGGAAGAAGCCGGTCATGGAAAGTTCGTACATTGTCTCGGGGCCGGGGCCCCACGCAGCCTTCATAAAATCCAGAATACCCGCCTGGGTCAAACACAGCGCTGTGGCAGATATCAAACGCCTCAAGCCGGGATTGTTTCCGGCGCATGCTTCAGAGACTGGAGCAGCCGATGGGCTCGGCCGCGCACCACGGTGGCTGCGTCAGGCCCTGCTCGACAGCCAGGCTCGCAGCCGGGCTGCCAATCAGGCCTTGGCCAAGGCACTGAAAGGCCTGCAGGGGATCACCCAGTTTGCCGAGCCCCGCTTGCAGGAGGCATTACACAGTCACCTTGGCCAAGGCCGGGTAATGGACGTCAACACAGACCGGCTGTTTTATCTGCGTCGCAATCAGCCCGTGCGCCAACACAGCCTGTTACAGGCTGCGCTGCTCAACTTTGACGCCAGTGAAGATTTTTCCCAAAGGGTCGCAGGACAACTTAGCGCGTTGGCGCCGCAGGGCGCTTTACCTGTCGAACGGTTCCAGCCAGACAAGGGCCCTGATCAACTGGCCATTGTGTCGGACACCCTGGTGCATGGTTCTGGGGTCGTGGCACACAGATTCCGACAGGAGTGGGAAAGTCTTCGGCCGGTTCCCGGTTTTGCTTACCGCGAAACATTACCCATGTCACCCGAAGTGTTCTCACAGCTGTGCAGATCCCTGGATTTGGGGCAGCAGTACCAGGCCCATCTGCAGGGGGTTTTTGCCCCACCAGCGGTGCGCGCCCTGATGATCCGGGCGCAAAAAGCACTGCTGGCCGTACGCTTGCATCGGGCACTGCTGCAACGGCATATCACTGACTCTGGTTTTGCCATGATCAGTGCGTTGCTGGAGGAGCAACCGCGCGTGTCGTTATATGCAAAACCTGTAGTGTTCAGCCAGCTCCAGCTCTATGGCCAGGTCTTGGACGAGGTGTTGATTATCGGCCCGGATCGTTCCAGGTGGCCGGTTCTGGAATGGGAGCGCACCGGATTGAGCGGTGTGCCGCTGATGAAAAAACCTGAGGTTGAACCCGTGGTGGTCTATATCCCGGGGGCACCGTTCTCGGCACTCAAAGAATACCCCTCGCTGGAAGCATTTCAGTATGAGCTGGGTCTGAATTTGCGTCTGCCCGCGTATCAGCAGCTGTTTGCCAGTCTGGTCCCCCAAGGAAACGCCGCACTTTTTTTGCAGCGATTGAATCATCAGTTGTACAAGACCACGCCTGATCCGAGAGGTATCGAGCCAGCAGATTATGTTGATGAGGTGGACCTGAAGCTGGAGCTGGTAAGCATCGAAACGTCATCAACAGGGCTGTTCACGGCCCTCAATACCCTTCATCTGGACAGGCTCAAAGCCAATGCCCGGGCACTTGCAGTGCCCACAGCCGATGCCGACAGCAAGCGCTTGCAGCAGCGTCTTGATGACTACCTTGGCCTTGGTCTTGATGTGTTGAACGTGGCAGCGTTTTTAATCCCCGGTGCAGGGGAGGTCATGATGGCAGTGATGGCTCTACAGATGAGTATGGACATCTACCAGGGCATCGAGTCGTGGCAGGCAGGCGATGTCGAGGATGCCTGGTCGCATGTGGAGTCCGTTGCGCTGAATATCGTGCTGAGTGGTGCAACAGGGGTTGCAGGCCACGTAGCCAGTGGCAGGTTGGCGACTGACCCCGCCGGGATCGACAGGTTCAGGCAAATCGTCTTGCCCAACGGTGAAACCCGTCTGTGGCGGCCCGAAATCGAGGCCTATCAATGCCAGTTGCCGCTCAATACCCGGCTTGAGCCCAATGCTCTGGGCCAGTATCGGGCAGACGGAAAAACCTGGGTCCAGGTGGGCCGACAGTTCTACGAGCAGGCCTTCGATCAGCAGCTTAATGCCTGGAGGATAAAGCATCCGAGCGACGAAAATGCTTATCAGCCAATCCTCATGCATAACCATGAAGGAGCCTGGCGTCTCGAGCATGAACAGCCCTTGCAATGGGAGCGCCCGACCTTGCTGCGTCGACTGGGGCACGTGACCCGGATGTTTGGTGATGAAGAACTGGGGCAGATCGGCGATATCAGTGGGGTCAGCGACGCAACCTTGCGCAGGGTGCATGTGGACTGCCTGCCCGTGCCTGCTTTGTTGAGGGACACATTGCAACAATGGCGGGTTGAGCGGGAGCTGGGCATGCTGGTCGATGGCACAAGAGCGGGCAAGCACGCACTGCTTGCCCGTCTGACCGGCACAGGCCGGACGGCTCATGCGAATGTCGAATTAGTACGTCGACGATTTCCCATGCTGTCTGAGTCTGCGGCTCAGGAAGTGCTTGAGCTTGCCGGTGAGAATGATGTGGCACGCCTGCGCCGGACAGGTCGGGGGTCGAGGCGGCTGGATCGGCTGGCGCGTGAGTACGCGCAACAGGGCCGTTTGAACCGGGCGCTGGCCGGCCTGTATGTGCCGGGGCTGGCGAATGTCGACAGTGAGCGTCTGGCCATTGAGGCAATGTTGCACCTGAGCGCCAGTCAAGACGTCGTCAGCCCGGCTGCAGTGGCTCGCTACGCCACTTCGCATCGCAGGGAAATGGCCCACACGCTGAAATTGCATCCTGTGGCAGCAAGACCCGCCTTGCAGAGAATCAATGGTCGGATCGGCTATGCCTTGTCGGGCAAAGGGGCAGCCTTTGACGTAAGTCCGTCGTTGATTAGCCGTGTGCGCGATATTTGCCCGCAGATCAGCGACGAACAGGCCGAGGCCTATGTGCGCAAGCGCATCGACGACGGAGAGTCTGCCCAGCATATATTCGATTTTCTAGCCAGTCGCCAACGTGAGCTGGACACATTGCGTACCACACTGGAACAGTGGTCGAGCGCAGCCAACGGGCCCTTTAACCAACGGATGCGGCGCTTGACGGCTGACCGGCTGGTAGGTTGTTGGCGGGAGGGTGTACTGAGTCGTATTGAACCTTTTGCTTATCTGGATCTTGAATTTGACCTTAGCTGGGCGAGTGAATTTCCTGTATTGGACGCTGACTTTTCCCATGTGCGGACATTGCGGCTGAGCGCCGACCTGATGGTGAGCGAGCCCGATGCCGGATTTGTCAAGCGCTTCCCCAGCGTGGAGCGCCTGGAAATAAGCCTTCAGCGATCACAGATGATGCCCGTTGCCGATGCATTGGCGCAGTTGCCCACGGTCAGCGAGCTGTCACTGGAAGCCGACTGGCAGGGCTTGACCCGTGAGTTCATGGACCGGCTGACAACCCTTGGGCAGATCGAATGCCTGTCTGTGCAGGGGGCACTGGAAACGCTGGATGTCAGTGGCTGGCCGCGGCTGCGGCAATTGCAGGTCAAAGGACGACTTGTTCAGTGGCCAGCAGGCCTGTTGGATCTCACTGATCTTGAAACCCTGGACCTGTTTGGAACCTCGATAACAACGTTGCCCGATGAGCTGTTCACCGGACATCAGCAGTTATGGGCGGGCTTGCTTCTGGATTGGTCAGGCATTGAGCCGTCAACGGCCATGAGAGCCTACGAGCGCCTGCGTACCCATCCTGTGCGAACGGTGGATCTGGAGAAATGGACAATCGCTTACTGCACAGGTTGCCTGACCCGTTTCATGCCCCATGACCGACTGTTTGCCAGTACGGTAATTACGCGGTGGTCCCTTGACGAACAAGCCGTGGCTGAGCTGATGCGGCGCGTTAATGGCTTGCATGAAGAGCACTACAGGTTTGCCGAGGCTCTGGAGGCCTGGGTGTCTCAGGATCCTGAGACGACGCAAACGCTGTTGCGCAGGCAAGCGGCTGACAAGATTCAGCGCTGCTGGCGTGCTGGAATTTCACCCCGACTGGGGCTGGAGGATGCCGGCGCCGGGCCTTCCTGGCGGGTCAGTACTGTAAATCAGGAACTGGATCTGGCAGGCGAAATAATCAGTGCCCTGCCACCTGTGCCGGGGGGGCAGGCGTTTGCCCACGTCCATCGCCTTAACTTGAGCGAGCTGGAGGTGGCTGTCGAGGAAGTGGATCGATTTCTTCAGGCGTTCGGCCAGCTCCGGGAGTTGGACCTGAGCCGCAACGGCCTGGATTTGCTGCCAAATGCTCTGGGTGATTTGCGCCAGCTCACTGACCTTAACCTGGCGCACAACGAGTTGGTGATAAGCCCCTCGTTGCAGATGCAGTTGAGTGGCCTGCGTGGGCTCGTGCGCTTGAATCTGCAGGGCAACCGGGTGACAGCGCTGGATATCGGGGCGCTGACCAAGCTGGAGTCGCTTGATCTCAGTCATACGGCCATTCGCAGCTGGCCAACCGGGGTTTTTGATCTACCCCTGTTGCGGTTTCTGGATATGAGCAACAGCGCAGTCAGGACGGTCCCTGCGACGGCTCTCGTGGGTCATGAAGCACTGATGCAGGGGGTGCAGTTGAATGGTTGCCAGCTGGATGCGCAAAGCTGTGCCGATTTGCTGGCTTATGCCCAGCGTTCGGGACGCGACACAGCAGGCAATATAGCGATCGGGTTATTGGCAGCACGCAGGACCGGGGGAACGCCCGAGTTTTTCCCTGCCATTGTCGCTGACAGGCCTGACCTGTTGTTGGCGGCCGCTCCAGTGCTGAAGACGGATGAAGTCTTGTTGACCCCATCCCCGATATTTCAGCCCGGTGCCCCGGAATTGAACCGGACCACCCTGCTGCAAAGGGTCCATCCCGATCTGAGCCTGCATGATGCAGTGCAATACCTTGAACAGCTGCAGACCCGTGGCATGGGTGTGCTGGAAATCGACGCCCGGCTTGCCGAGTGGAATCACCAGTACGACGCTCTGGTCCAGCGGCTGAATGGCTGGATCAATATTCCGGGCCACAGGGAAAACGGACGCTGGATCAGTGCCGTCGATCGCAGGCGCGCGGCTGACAGGATCATGCAGGCCTGGCGCGATGGACTGGAGGCCGTCACAACGGCACAGCCCGAGTCTGTGCATACCCTGGACTTCTCGGACCTGTGCCTGGGGGATATGCCGCCGTTGAATGTGCCCCAGACGCATATCACCACACTGAACCTCAGCGGTGTACGCATTACTGCCGGGGGCGCGCAAGCGTTTATCCGCGAATTTCCCGGCTTGCGCACCTTGCACCTCAATAATAATGAGCTGACCCGTTTGCCGGAGGGTATCGGCTCGCTTGAAAACCTCACCCGACTGGAGGCTGCCCACAACCGCTTGCAGGACGAGGAGGGCTTGAGTCGCCAGTTGCAATCACTGGCGCACCTGGAGTGGCTGGATCTGAGCTACAACAGGCTCGACACATTTGACCTTACTGGCATGAGCGAATTGCAAACCCTGAACCTGAGGGGGAACAGGCTGGTGCGCTGGCCGACCCGGGTACTCACAACCCCGACCCTCAGGACCCTCAACCTGAGCAACAACCAGATCGATACGATCCCTGTTGAGCTGTTTGAGGGCGATAACGACGCATTGATGGCTCATACTGATTTGTCCCATAACCTGCTCTCCACATCGGGCTATGCAACCTTAAGAGACTACAGGAGCTTTTCGGGCAATGACCTCGGATGCTCCCTTGAGGAGATCGAAGACGGCCTGGCCTTCTCCGATAACGGTTCGCTCAGCAGTGATGAGCCTGAGTACGGGGCCGGTGGTGTCGACGAAAACCTCGATCATCTGGAGCACCTGACACCCGAGCAACTGGCCGAGCAAAAGGCCCGCTGGTGTGTGGGGGAGCCGCAAGGCTCGCCCAGGCCAGTGATCTGGGACGACCTGCTGGCGCAAAAGGAGAGCAGGGGGCTGTTCTATTTGCTGGATCAGCTGCAATTCACCCAGGACTATATCCAGGACAGACCGGGCCTGACCCGGCGGGTTTGGAATGTGCTGCAGGCAGCTGCATCCGATAGCCAGTTACGCGACGAGCTGTTTATCATCGGTCATTCCGATGTGACCTGTGGCGATGGTCGAATCCTGCTGTTCAGCGATCTGGAAGTGAAGGTGTTTGAGTTCAATGCCCTGCGCTCAGTGGTGCCTGGCCAGGAGGGGCCTGCGTTGCTCGAGCTGGGCCGGCGCCTGTTTCGCTTGGGGCAAGTGGAGGAGGTCGCGCAATTTGCCTATCAATCACGCCGTGGAGCGGACGCTGCGGAGGTTCGACTGGCCTATCGCATTAGCCTGAGCGAGCGCCTCGACCTGCCTGCGCAGCCCAGGGGCATGCAATACAGCCATGCGGCGAAAGTCACTGAGCAAGAGATTGAAAGTGCTTATTTGAAAATAAAGGCAGCCGAAAATTCGCCGGCCTTTATGGAACAGTTGATCCTGCAGGGCTACTGGATCAATTACCTCAAGCGCCAGTATCCAGAGGAATTCCTGGCCCTGGAGGAGCGTTTTGAAGTGGAGCATAGAGCGCTGGAAGACCGACATGCCGATCTCGGGGAGGTGTATCAACAGGAGCTTGGCGCTCTGGATGAGCGCAAGCGCAGCGAAGAGCAACTTTTGCGTGAGCGTCTCTCGGGAGAGATTCTCGCAACGCTGTCCACGCAGCCTGATTAACCCATAGTGACTGTCGTCGTTGCCGGACATTGCGATCGATTGGTCATCGATCGCATCCGGCAGCGACTGCAGGGTGTCGGAAGCGTTGCTACCTGTTAGTTGTCATACCCCAGGTTTGGCGCCAGCCAGCGCTCGGTCACGCTCAAATCTTGCCCTTTGCGCGCCGTGTAGCTTTCGATCTGGTCCTTGTCGACCTTGCCCACCGCAAAGTACTGCGCTTGCGGATGTGCGAAGTACCAGCCGCTAACCGCTGCCGCCGGGAACATGGCGTAGTGCTCGGTCAGGAACACGCCGCTTTTGCCCGCACGCATCTCTTCGGCCTCCGGATCCAGCAGCTTGAACAGGGTGCCTTTCTCGGTGTGGTCCGGGCAAGCCGGGTAGCCGGGAGCAGGGCGGATACCGCTGTATTGCTCCTTGATCAGCTCTTCATTGGCCAACTGCTCATCCTTGGCGTAGCCCCAGTAGTGGGTCCGCACCTGCTGGTGCAGCCACTCTGCGCAGGCTTCGGCGAGACGATCGGCCAGGGCCTTGACCATGATCGAGTTGTAATCGTCCCCCGCGTCCTGATACGCCTTGGCCACTTCTTCGGCACCGATGCCTGCGGTAGTGATAAAACCGCCCACGTAGTCGGTCACCCCGCTGTCCTTGGGCGCGACAAAGTCGGCCAGGGAGAAGTTCGGCTTGCCGTCGGTCTTGATGATCTGCTGGCGCAAATGATGCAGTTTGGCCAATGGCTGGCCATCGTCACCGTACAGTTCCAGGTCGTCATCGTTAACCTGATTGGCCGGCCAGAAACCGAACACTGCCCGGGCGCTGATCAGCTTCTCGTCGATCAGTTTTTTGAGCATTTCCTGGGCATCGGCATACAGCGCCGTGGCCGCTTCGCCGACGACTTCGTCGGTGAGGATGCGCGGGAATTTGCCAGCCAGATCCCAGGAAATAAAGAACGGCGTCCAGTCGATGTACTCGGCCAGTACCTTGAGGTCGATATTGTCCAGTACCTTGGCACCGGTGAAGGTCGGTTTGACCGGCTGGTAGCCGGCCCAGTCGAACTGCGGTTTTTTGGCGATCGATGCCGGGTAGCTCAGGCGCTCGGTGCGGGCACTACGATTGGCGGTGCGCTCGCGGACTTCAACGTACTCTTCGCGGGTTTTCTGAACAAAGGCCGGTTTCAGTTCCTTGGACAGCAATTGCGTGGCCACGCCCACGGCGCGAGAAGCGTCGGTGACATAGATCACGGCATCGTTCTGATACTTGGGTTCGATCTTGACTGCGGTGTGCGCCTTGGATGTAGTCGCACCGCCGATCATCAGTGGCAGGTGGAAGTTCTGACGCTGCATCTCGCGGGCAACATGCACCATTTCATCCAGCGACGGCGTGATCAGGCCGGAAAGGCCGATAATGTCGCACTTCTGCTCTTTGGCGACCTGCAGGATTTTCTCTGCCGGCACCATCACGCCCAGGTCAACGATGTCGTAGCCGTTACAGCCAAGCACCACGCCGACAATGTTCTTGCCGATGTCATGCACGTCGCCCTTGACCGTGGCCATCAGGATCTTGCCCTTGGCTTCCGGTTTGTCGCCTTTTTCCAGTTCGATAAACGGGATCAAGTGGGCCACGGCCTGTTTCATCACGCGGGCAGACTTGACCACCTGGGGCAGGAACATTTTGCCCGCGCCGAACAGGTCGCCGACGATGTTCATGCCCGACATCAGCGGGCCTTCGATCACTTCGATCGGGCGTTTGAACGACAGGCGCGACTCTTCGGTGTCTTCAACGATATGGGTGGTAATGCCCTTGACCAGTGCATGCTCCAGACGCTTGTTGACGTCCCAGCTGCGCCACTCTTCGGTTTCGGCTTCCTTGACGCTGCCATCGCCCTTGTACTTGTCGGCAATCGCCAGCAGGTTGTCGGTGGCATCCGGGGTGCGGTTGAGCACCACATCTTCCACGGCATCGCGCAACTCGGCCGGGATCTGGTCATAGATTTCCAGCTGGCCGGCGTTGACGATACCCATGGTCAGGCCGTTGCGGATCGCATACAGCAGGAACACCGAGTGGATCGCCTCACGAACCGGGTTGTTGCCACGGAACGAGAACGACACGTTGGATACACCGCCCGAGGTCAGGGCATAGGGCAGTTCGTCGCGGATATAGGCACAGGCATTGATGAAGTCCACAGCGTAGTTGTTGTGTTCTTCAATGCCGGTGGCCACGGCAAAGATGTTCGGGTCGAAAATGATGTCTTCCGGCGGGAAGCCCACTTCGTTTACCAGAATGTCGTAGGAGCGTTTGCAGATTTCTTTTTTGCGCGCCTCGGTGTCGGCCTGGCCGGCTTCGTCGAAAGCCATCACCACCACGGCGGCACCATAGCGTTTGCACAGTTTGGCGTGATGAATGAACTGCTCGACGCCTTCTTTCATGCTGATCGAGTTGACGATGCCCTTGCCCTGGATGCACTTGAGGCCCGCTTCGATCACTTCCCACTTGGAGGAGTCGATCATGATCGGTACGCGGCTGATATCCGGCTCGCCGGCGATCAGGTTGAGGAAGGTCACCATGGCCTTCTTCGAGTCCAACATGCCCTCGTCCATGTTGATGTCGATGATCTGCGCACCGGCTTCAACCTGTTGCAGGGCCACTTCCAGGGCTTCGGTGTAGTTGTCTTCGCGGATCAGGCGGGCGAAGCGGGCAGAACCGGTGATGTTGGTTCGCTCGCCGACGTTGACGAACAACGAGCTGCGATCGATGGTGAACGGTTCAAGCCCGGAGAGACGGCAGGCTTTTGGAATGTCCGGGATCGGGCGCGGAGCATAACCGGCTACGGCGTTGGCGATGGCCTGGATATGCCCCGGCGTGGTGCCGCAGCAACCGCCGACAATGTTGAGGAAACCGCTCTGGGCGAACTCTTCAATGACCTTGGCGGTTTCGGCTGGCAGTTCGTCGTACTCGCCGAATTCGTTGGGCAGGCCGGCGTTGGGGTGCGCCGAGACGTAGGTGCTGGCCTTGTTCGACAGCTCTTCGAGGTACGGGCGCAGTTCGCTGGCACCCAGGGCGCAGTTCAAACCCACGGAAATCGGTTTGGCGTGGGCCACCGAGTTCCAGAACGCTTCGGTGGTCTGGCCCGACAGGGTACGCCCGGAGGCGTCGGTAATGGTGCCGGAAATCATGATCGGCAACTCGACACCCAACTCTTCGAAAACGCCCTGTACGGCGAAAATCGCGGCTTTGGCATTGAGGGTGTCGAAGATGGTCTCGATCAGGATCAGGTCGGCGCCGCCTTCGATCAGGCCTTTGCTGGCTTCGGTGTAGTTTTCCACCAGCTCATCGAAGGTCACGTTGCGGTAGCCGGGGTTGTTTACGTCCGGGGACAGCGAGCAGGTGCGGCTGGTCGGGCCCAGTACACCGGCAACAAAGCGTGGTTTGTCCGGGGTTTCCAGCGTTTTGGCATCAGCCACCTTGCGCGCCAGGCGGGCGCCTTCTACGTTTAGCTCGTAGGCCAGTGCCTGCATGCCGTAGTCGGCCTGGGAAACCTGGGTGGCATTGAAGGTGTTGGTTTCGAGAATATCGGCACCGGCATCCAGATAGGCCTTTTCAATCGAGCCGATCACGTCGGGGCGGGTGAGCACCAGAAGGTCGTTGTTACCCTTGACGTCGCTCGGCCAGTCGGCGAAGCGTGTGCCACGATAGTCGTGTTCCTCTAGACGGTAGCTTTGGATCATAGTGCCCATGCCGCCATCGAGAATCAGAATGCGCTCTTTGAGGGCTTGCTGAAGTGCTTGGAGACGAGCGCTGCGGTCAGACATAGGACTACCTGTTAGAGCCATGCAAAAGATGCGAAATCATAACAAACCTGCGTGGGATTTGAGCGTCTGCTGATTTACATGAATTTGATTCATGTTGCGGCCTTTGTTCGACGGGTAGAATCGCGACATATTTTTGATATCAGGACAATGGCACATGTTTTTTCGCCTACTCACCAGCGCCGTGACGCTGGTGGTGTGCAGTACAGCGTTGGCACAGACCCCGTTGGTCAGCCCGGCTATTTCCTACACCAGGGACATCCAGCCGATCCTTACCGAAAAATGCGTAGCCTGCCACGCCTGCAATGACGCAGCCTGCCAGCTCAACCTGGGCAGTGCAGAGGGCGCGACCCGCGGTGCCAGCAAGGTACCGGTCTACAAGGGCGACCGGGTGGATGCTGTTGCGCCGACGCGGATTTTCTACGATGCCAGCGGCCCAAATGAATGGCGCAACAAAGGTTTTTACTCGGTGCTCGACGCCCAGGGCGCTCAAGCAGCCCTGATGGCCCGCATGCTGGAGCTGGGGCATAGCACACCGTTGACCCCGAATGCCAAATTGCCCGAAGACATCGTTCTGGGCCTGAACCGCGAAAACGTCTGCCCCGCACCCGGTGAGTTCAATGCCTATGCCCAGAGCCATCCCAGGGAGGGTATGCCGCTGGCCGTTACCGGCCTGACCGACCAGCAATACAGCACCGTGCAGACCTGGCTGGCGCAGGGCGCTAAAGTTGATCAGCAGGCCATCAAGCCCACACCGATCGAGGCTGCGCAAATTGCCGAGTGGGAAGAGCTGTTCAACCGTCCGGGTTCCACCGAAGCACTGGTGGCGCGCTGGTTGTACGAGCATCTGTTTCTTGCCCATACCTATTTTGACAACGGTGTGCCGGGGCATTATTTCCAATGGGTGCGCTCGCGCACGCCCAGCGGGCAACCTGTTGATCTGATCGCCACGCGTCGTCCCAACGATGACCCGGGCACGGCGTTTTACTATCGCTTGCAGCCGGTGCAGGGCGTGATCGTGCACAAGACCCATATCACCTACCCGATGGGGGCGCATAAGCTGGCGCGGGTCAAGCAGCTGTTCTACAGCGGCGACTGGCATGCCACCAAACTGCCGGGTTACGGGCCACGCGGGCGTGCCAATCCGTTTGAAACCTTTGAGGCTATCCCGGCAGTCGCGCGCTATCAATTTATGCTCGATAACGCTGAATACTTTGTGCGCACCTTTATCCGCGGGCCGGTATGCCGTGGTCAAATTGCCACCGATGTAATCCGCGACAACTTCTGGACCGTGTTTCAGGAGCCTGCCCGCGACCGTTATGTCACCGACGCGGTGTATCGCGGCCTGGCAACGCCCTTGCTGGCAATGCCCGGGCAGATCGACGACGTTGGCAGCGTTATTTCGCTGTGGCACAACTACCGCGACAAGCGTAACGACTATGAAAAGCTGCGGCAAAAGGCCTATGCCGATATGCCGCCTCCAAGCTGGTCGACCCTGTGGGCGGGCAACGACAATGCTTTGCTGACGGTATTCCGCCACTTTGACAGCGCCAGTGTCAGCAAGGGCCTGATCGGCGAGATCCCGCAAACCATGTGGCTGTTCGACTACCCGTTGCTGGAGCGCACCTACTACCAGTTGGCAGTCAACTTCGACGTATTCGGCAATGTCTCGCACCAGGCTCAGACCCGTCTGTACTTTGACTTGATCCGCAACGGTGCCGAAGTCAACTTCCTGCGCCTGATGCCCGCCGATTCCAGAGCGTCGATCCTCAGCGACTGGTATCAGAACAGCGGCAAGCTGAAGATGTGGATGGACTACCAGAAAATTGACACAGACACCCCGACCGGCATGAAGCTCGACCCGGCCGACCCCAAGCGTGACTTCGCCCTCAAGCTGATTGAGCGCACCGGCACCCTGAATGCGCGCCCCGACCCGATCAACCGCTGCTCGGGTGCATACTGCTCTCGGCCCAATATTGCGCAGGAATTCAAATACACCGAGCAAGCGCTCAGCCGTTTGACCTCGCGGCCTGCTGCCGGGCTGGACGTGATCAATCAATTGCCTGAAGCCACCATGCTGCGTATCGAAGGTGCAGACGGCAAGCGCGAGATGTACAGCATGTTGCGCAACCGTGCTCACACCAACGTGGCCTTTATGCTGGGCGAGGAATACCGCCTGGAGCCGGGGCTGGACACCTTGACCATCTACCCGGGAGTGCTGAGCAGCTACCCCAATTTCATGTTCAACATCCCTGCGGATCAGGTCGAAGCCTTTGTCGAGGCCATGGAGCAATGCAAGGATCAGGCAACGTTCGACACCATCGTCGAGCGTTGGGGCATCCGCCGCAGCCACCCGCAGTTTTGGCAGTACTTCCATGATATAGGCCAGTACATCAACGAAACCGACCCGGTTGAAGCGGGCGTACTGGACATGAACCGCTACGAAAACCTGTAAAGGGGCGGTTGAAATTGAACGAATGGGACGCAGCTTTCCTGACAAAAATACTAGGACTTTGTCAGGCGCGCCGATTGGCGTAAACTGCGTCCCATGTCTGCGAGGAGATTCCATGAGCGCCATAACGATTACCGACGCTGCCCACGATTACCTGGCTGATCTGCTGTCCAAGCAGAACACCCCGGGTATCGGTATCCGCGTTTTTATCACCCAACCCGGTACTCAGTACGCTGAAACCTGCATTGCCTACTGCAAGCCGGCTGAAGTCAAACCTGAAGACACCGCCATTGGCCTGAAAAGCTTCACGGCCTGGATCGATTCTTTCAGTGAGCCGTTCCTGGACGATGCCGTGGTGGACTACGCAACGGACCGTATGGGTGGTCAGCTGACCATCAAGGCGCCAAACGCCAAAGTGCCGATGGTCAACGCCGACAGCCCGATCAACGAGCGCATCAACTACTACCTGCAAACCGAGATCAATCCCGGTTTGGCCAGTCACGGTGGTCAGGTCAGCCTGATTGAAGTGGTTGAAGATGGTATCGCGGTGCTCAAGTTCGGTGGCGGTTGCCAGGGCTGCGGCCAGGCGGACGTGACCTTGCGTGAAGGCATCGAGCGCACCTTGCTGGAGCGTGTGCCGGAGCTCAAAGGCGTACGTGACGTGACCGACCACTCGCAGAAAGAAAACGCCTACTACTAACAGGGCGTTCGCTGCGAAGCTGAAGAAAAAACGGTGCCCCGTGAGCACCGTTTTTTTATGGTTGTTTAAAAGCCCTCAGGCCGCACTCAAGGTCGATACAAGTGTGCATGCCCCGCCCGGTACAGCGACGACTCGGCGAAACTGTCATTGGCCAGCACCCGGCCCACCAGAATCAGCGCGGTACGCCGGAAGCCCTTGGCCTGAACCTTGGCCGCAATATCCGCCAGCGTACCTTGCACCCAGTCCTGATCTGGCCAACTGGCACGGTGAATCACGGCAATAGGGCAGTCGCTACCGTAGTGCGGGATCAGCTCGGCAACGATTTTGTCCAGATTCTTGACCCCCAGATGAATCGCCATGGTTGCCTTGTGCTGTGCCAGGCTGGCCAGTTCTTCGCCGGCGGGCATCACGGTTTTCTCCGCATAGCGGGTCAGGATCACGGTCTGGGAAATATCAGGCAGGGTCAGTTCCGCCCCCAAAATGGCTGCGCAGGCCGCCGTGGCTGTCACTCCCGGAATGATTTCAAAAGCGATGCCCAGCTCGCGCAGGCAGCGTATCTGTTCACCAATCGCGCCATACAGGCTCGGGTCGCCGGAGTGTACGCGGGCCACATCCTGGCCTTTGGCGTCGGCCACCTTGATCAGCTCGATGATCTGTTCGAGGTGTAGCTCGGCGCTGTTGATCACTTGCTCGGCCTGGTGGCCTGTCAGGACCGCTTGCGGCACCAGTGAACCAGCATAAATGATCAGCGGGCAGCTGCGAATCAGGCGCTGGCCCTTGACAGTAATCAGCTCTGGATCGCCGGGCCCGGCGCCGATGAAATAAACGGTCATGGCAGTCTCTTGAAAAGGTCGAGATAGAGCTGTTCGTGAACAACGCTCATAGTGAGGCGGGGGATTATCGCGGGTTTTACCGGGCGCAGGCTAACGCAAAGGTGGCCATGGAGGTTTTTTTACGTGTGATCAACAAAGTCGCCGGTGCCCCGGCCAGCTGTGTGGCCAGGGCCAGGGCAGCACTTTCGGCAATGCCAAAACAACCGGTTTGAGCGAACGCGGTAGCCGAGTGATGGCTGAGCCGGGGTGAAAACTCGGCCATTTGCGCGGCGCTGAACAGTTCCAGTTCGAGGTTTAGCTCTGTTGCCAGTTGCAGCAGCCCGGGCTCGTGGCGCTTGAGGTCAATACTGGCCAGGGCACGGATCGCACTCAGTGCAATGCCGGCCTGGCTCAGGCTGTCTTCGATCAACGCCAATAGCGCTTGTGCGCTGCAACCCTGGCGACAACCCAGGCCAATCACCAGGCTTGGCGCTGCGCCGGTCGCTGTCATGCCGAGTACTGACCTTCAGGCTTGCGGCGGAACAGCCAGGCGCTGATCACGCCCAGGGCCAGCCAGAAGGCCAGGTTGGTCAGTTGCGCGGCAATTTTGAACTGCGACTCCAGTGCCTCAGGTGCCAGGCTTGAATGCACCAGCGGCTGCGGCGCGCCAAAGAGATGCGGCACCAGCACAATCGCCACACCCAGCACTTTGAGTGCCCAATGCTTGCCAAATACCAGCAAGGCAATGGCCACGGCCGTCGAGGCTGCAGTGCTGACCCACCAGAGCTGGCGTTGCAACAGATCCGCCGCGGCAGTGCCCGGCAGTTCAGGCGGCAAGCCCATGGTCGGTGCCAGGCAGAACACGGCATAGCCGGCCAGGCCCCAGAGCAGGCCCTGGGATGTGCGGGCGGGTGCGCGCAGGGTGTACAGGCCCGCCAGCATCAGGGCAAAACCGACGGCGACCACGAGGTTGCCACCGGTTGTCGACAGTACACGTTGCCAGCCATCTTCCGGCTCCCAGGCCTCGGCGTCATGCTCATGTGCAGGCATGGCCATGTCGGCATGTTCGTGCACTTCGCTAGCTGCGGGCTTTTCGTAGGTTTCGGCCTGCAGAATCAGCGGGGCAACCCAAAAGCTTTGCAGCAGGGTCAGCAGCAGGGCGGAAAGCAGGCCGGTAAAGCCTGCCGTTCGAGCGATACGCGTGATCATGGCAGGCAGTCTCAATGGCACGGAAAGGCGGAGCTGTGACGGGTGTCATGAGCTGCGTTGTGCACGGCATCGATATGCGAAAAACCGGCGAAGTAAACGAGGAAAGCGCCCAGTACGGCAGCGCCGACAGCGGCCACGATACGTTGGCTTTGGGTGGTGCTACTCGCAGCGGAGTGGGTACGGCTGGTGCTGATGGACATGGCGCTTGCCTCGGGTCGGACGACGGGCAGCAAAGCGCAAGAAAACCCCGCGAACGAAGCTCGCAGGGTTTAACAGCGCCCGCCCACCGCGGGTTTGTTATTCGAAATAATCAGGCCGGTCTCCGGGCTTGCGAGGGGCTCATGGGCTGAACCTGCAAACATCTCCTTCCCATGCCAGTGGCACAGTGGACGTGATGTTTCTCTCGCTTACCGTTGCGGGGGCAGCGCCGGACTTGTCAGGGCAAAAGCCTGACGCACCGGTTTCCCGTTTCACCCTGTGAAGGGCACCTGATACAAGATGTGTAGGAAACCACAGCCCTGTGGGGCCGTCAATTGCAGAGGTATGCCTGGCTTTTGATTTTCATGTGTGTGGCTTGCCTGCGATGCGGGTAACGCGGTCTTTCAGGGGCACCGCAGTGACGCGATCGCGAGCAAGCCCGCTCCCACAGACTTCTCATGCATTGATCAGCATGCTTTTGACTTTTGCGCGCAGTTGGTCAATGGAGAAAGGCTTGCCGATCACCGCCATGCCTTCTGCAATCTCCAGGGTCTCGGCGTAGCCGCTGGCAAACAGCACTGGCAATGTCTGGCGCAGTTCGCGGGCCTTGGCAGCCAATGTGCGGCCGTCCATTCCCGGCAGGCCAACGTCGGTCATCAGCAGGTCAATGTTACGGGCTGTGTCCTCAAGCAGTTCCAGAGCGCGCTCGCTGCCATCGGCTTCAAGCACGCTGAACTCCAGTTCTTGCAGTACATCAACGATCAGCATGCGAACAATGGCGTCGTCTTCGACCACAAGGATGGTGGAGGGTGTTGCGGACATAATCATGATCTCGATAAAAATTTAAGCGCAGTTGCCACAGCGAGTAAGCATAGCCTTCACCTGCCTCCCTATGTGTGTAAAAACGTATTTAAAGGTAAGAAATTAGAACTATTGCTCGATAATCCGGCAAACTCCAGTTTTTTATGACTGTCACGGGCCTGAAAATGAACGCACCTGCATCAATCGACGAGCGAAGCTTTCGCAAGCTCCTGAGTCGCAACGTCGGTTTGCCTTTGGCCGTCGGTGTGCTCAGTGCTGCATTGTTTGTGGTTATGGTCAGCTATTTGCTGTCGGTGATCAGGTGGGTCGAGCACAGTGATCGGGTCATCAGCAATGCCAATGACGCGGTGCGCCTGACCGTCGACCTCGAAACCGGCATGCGCGGTTTTCTCATCACCGGTGATGAGCATTTCCTCGACCCCTATGCCGTCGCCAAGCCGCAAATCAATGTGCAATTAAAAGGTTTGCAGGAGCTGGTCAGCGATAACCCCCAGCAGATTGACCGCCTCAAGCGTCTTGAAGCGTTGCAGGATGAGTGGAATGTCTACGCACAGTCGATGGTCGACCTGCGCCGCCAGGACGGTGACTACCGTTCGGCAGTGCAGGCCGGACGCGGCAAGCGCCTGAGTGATGAAATCCGTAAGGAATATGACGATTTTATTCAAATGGAGCAGCAGCTGCGCATGGCGCGCAGTGAAGACGTCAGCCGTACCACGATTATCTGTATCGCCCTGTACCTGTGTTTTGTACTGGGCTTGAGCGGCTTTCTGGCCTATGTAGGGCGTCGAGATTTAATAGAGCTTTCAAATAGTTACAACAATGTCTTCGAGTCGCAGATCAAGACTGCGCAGCGCCTGGAGCAGCAGGCGTGGTTACGCAACGGTCAGACTGAACTGGCCGAACAGGTGCTGGGGCGTCTGACCCTGAATATGCTGGGGCGCAATATCTTGCAATTCTGCGCCCAGTATTTGGGGTCGGTGGTGGCGGCGGTTTACGTGCGTGAAGATCATGGCGGCCTGAAGCGTGTGGCCAGCTACGGTTTTTCCCGTGAGCAAGAGGTACAGGACCAACTGATTCACAACGACGAAGGCATCGTCGGGCAGGCCGCGCAGCAGGACAAGCTGATTCGTCTGGACAATGTGCCTGCCGACTACAGCCTCAAAGTAACCTCCGGGCTGGGCCAGGGCAGCCCGCACAGTGTGCTGGTGGTACCGACCAGTGATGATGACCGGGTCAACGGGGTGATTGAGCTGGGGTTTCTGCGCCCGCTGAGCGCGCGCGATATCGAGCTGTTCGAACTGATTGCCGACAATATCGGCACCTCGATCGAAGCTGCCCGCTATCGTCAGCGCCTGCAGGAAGTGCTGGCCGAAACCCAGCAGCTCAACGAGGAGCTGCAAGTCCAGCAGGAAGAATTGAAAACCGCCAACGAAGAGCTCGAAGAGCAGTCGCGCATCCTCAAAGAGTCGCAAACCAGCCTCGAAACCCAGCAGGCCGAACTTGAGCAGACCAACGAAGAGCTGGCTGGCCAGCGTGACGCGATGGATCGCAAGAACACCGAGCTGAATCGGGTCCAGATCCAGCTTGAAGACCGCGCGGATGAGTTGCAGCGCTCCAGCAAGTACAAGTCGGAGTTCCTCGCCAACATGTCCCACGAGCTGCGCACGCCGTTGAACAGCTCGCTGATTCTGGCCAAGCTGCTGTCCGAGAACCCGCAGCAAAACCTTAGCGCAGAGCAGGTGAAGTTTGCCGAGTCGATTTACTCGGCGGGCAATGACCTGCTCAACCTGATCAACGACATTCTGGATATTTCCAAGGTCGAAGCCGGCAAGCTTGAAGTGCGCCCCGAGAACACCAGCGTCGGGCGTGTGGTTGAAGGCTTGCGCGGGATGTTTCAGCCACTGGCAGGTGAAAAATCCCTGGGCTTTGACGTGCAAGTTCAACCCGGCACGCCGCCGATGATCTACACCGACAGTCAGCGTCTGGAGCAAATCCTGAAAAACCTGCTGTCCAATGCGGTCAAATTCACCGAGAAAGGCCAGGTCAGCCTGGTCGTGTCCCGTGAGCCGGGAGAAGGAGTGGCCTTTGCTGTGACCGATTCGGGCATAGGCATCGCCGCGGATCAGCAGGAAAGCATTTTCGAAGCCTTCCGCCAGGCTGATGGCACCAGCAACCGCCGCTACGGCGGAACTGGCCTGGGCCTGTCGATCTCCCGCGACCTGGCGACCTTGCTCGGTGGTTCGATCACGGTCAGCAGCGAGCCGGGGCAGGGCAGCACCTTTACCCTGGTGCTGCCGGAGCAATATGTGGAGTCGGCCGAGGAGTTGGCGCAACTGTCCGCCACTGCCGCGCCACGGCCAGCACCCGCGGCCCTCAGGTCTCAGCCGTTACCCGTCGTTATGCCACCGGTAGAGATTGCGCGCTTTATGGATGATCGCGAGCAGGCGCCGTTCGCCACGCGTTGCATCCTGGTAATTGAAGATGAACCAAACTTTGCGCATATCCTCTTCGATCTTGCACATGAACTCGGCTATCGTTGCCTGGTTGCCCACGGTGCCGACGAAGGTTTCAGCCTGGCCGCACAGTTTATTCCCGATGCCATCCTGCTGGACATGCGCCTGCCGGACCACTCGGGGCTCACCGTGTTGCAGCGCCTCAAGGCCCTTGCGCCGACCCGGCATATACCGGTGCATGTGATTTCCGTCGAGGATCGGGTCGAGGCCGCGATGCATATGGGCGCGGTGGGCTACGCGGTCAAGCCGACCACCCGTGAAGAGCTGAAAAACGTCTTCGCCCGCCTGGAAGCCAAGCTGACCCAGAAGGTCAAGCGCGTGCTGCTGGTAGAGGACGACGATCTGCAGCGTGACAGCATTGCCCGCCTGATCGGCGACGATGACATTGAAATCACCGCCGTAGGTTTTGCCCAGGAGGCACTGGACCTGCTGCGCGACACGATCTACGACTGCATGATCATCGACCTCAAACTGCCGGACATGCTCGGCAACGACTTGCTCAAGCGCATGTCCACCGAGGAAATCTGCTCGTTCCCGCCGGTTATTGTTTATACGGGGCGTAACCTGACCCGCGATGAAGAGGCTGAACTGCGCAAGTATTCGCGCTCGATCATCATCAAGGGCGCCCGCTCACCGGAGCGCTTGCTCGATGAAGTGACATTATTTCTGCACAAAGTTGAATCTCAGTTGTCCCATGAGCGGCAAACGATGCTCAAGACCGCCCGCAGCCGCGACAAGGTGTTCGAAGGGCGCAAGATTCTGTTGGTGGATGACGATGTCCGCAATATCTTTGCCCTGACCAGCGCACTGGAACAAAAAGGCGCCATTGTGGTGATCGGCCGTAATGGCCGCGAAGCCATCGAACGCCTGGATGAAGTTGAAGACATCGACCTGGTGTTGATGGACGTGATGATGCCGGAAATGGATGGCTACGAGGCCACCGTCGAAATTCGCAAGAACCCGCGCTGGCGCAAGCTGCCAATCATTGCGGTGACGGCCAAGGCGATGAAGGACGATCAGGAGCGTTGCCTGCAGGCAGGCGCCAATGATTACCTGGCCAAACCTATCGATCTGGATCGACTGTTTTCGTTGATCCGGGTCTGGCTACCGAAAATGGAACGACTCTAAGTGCAACGAAACACCGATATCGAGTTACGGTTGCTGATTGAAGCGATCTATCTCAAATACAGTTACGACTTTCGCGATTACTCCGGCGCTTCGATCAAGCGCCGGGTCAATCATGCATTGCGTCAGTTCGATTGCCAGACCATTTCGGCCTTGCAGGAGCGCATCCTGCATGACCCTACGGCCTTTATGCAGTTATTGCAGTTCCTGACCATTCCAGTGAGCGAGATGTTTCGCGATCCGGAACACTTCCTGGCCATTCGCCAGGAGGTGGTGCCCATCCTCAAGACCTACCCGTCGCTGAAAATCTGGATTGCGGGGTGCAGCACCGGTGAGGAGGTTTACTCCATGGCCATCCTGTTGCGTGAAGAAGGCTTGCTGGATCGCACTATCATTTACGCCACTGATATCAACCCGCGGTCTCTGGAAAAAGCCAAGCAGGGGATTTTTTCCCTGGAGAACATTCGCGCCTATACCCACAACTACCAGAAGGCCGGTGGTCAGCGTTCGTTTGCCGATTACTACACCGCCGCCTACGACTACGCGATTTTTGACAAGACGTTGCGTGAGAACGTGACCTTTGCCGACCACAGTCTGGCAACGGACAGCGTGTTTTCAGAAACCAATTTAATTTCATGCCGTAACGTATTGATTTACTTCAATAAAGATTTACAAAACAGAGCCTTTGGCCTGTTTCATGAATCGCTCTGCCACCGTGGCTTTCTGATGCTGGGCAGCAAGGAAACCCTGGATTTTTCGAACTACAGCAAACAGTTCACCCCGGTGCTCAAGCAAGAACGGATCTACCGCAAGCTATGACAGCCCGGCACAGCCTGATGGCTGCACACAGACCAGTAGAAGCCGTGGTGATCGGTGCCTCGGCGGGCGGGGTCGAAGCCTTGCTGGCCCTGCTGGGCGATTTGCGACCTGGCTATTGTCTGCCGATCATCGTGGTGTTGCACTTGCCCGACGAGCGCCGCAGCCAGCTGGCAGAAGTGTTTGCCAAGCGCGTGGCCCTGCCGGTGCGGGAGGTTCAGGACAAGCAGCCGATCGAGCCGGGAACCTTGTATTTTGCCGCGCCCGGCTACCATGTCTCGGTGGAGCAGGATCAGAGTTTTTCCCTGAGCCAGGAGGAGAGGGTGCATTTTTCGCGACCTGCGATTGATTACCTTTTTGAGTCTGCGGCCGACGTGTATCAACAACGCCTGGCCGCGATATTGCTGACAGGTGCCAATCGCGATGGTGCGCTGGGGCTGAGCCAGGTCAAGCAGGCGGGCGGCCTGACCATTATCCAGGACCCGGACGAAGCCCATGTATCGACCATGCCCCGCGCAGCCCTGGAGCTTTTTCAACCGGACTGCATCCTTCCCTTGCGCGGCATTGGCCGTCTGCTTGTCGAGCTGGAACATATCCAATGCTGCTAAATGATATTCAAGCCAAACTGCTGATCGTCGATGATCTGCCGGAAAATCTGCTGGCCCTTGAAGCGCTGATCAAGCGTGAGGATCGCCTCGTCTACAAGGCCCTGTCTGCCGACGAGGCGTTGTCGCTGCTGTTGCAGCACGAGTTCGCAATGGCCATTCTGGATGTGCAGATGCCCGGCATGAACGGTTTTGAACTGGCCGAGATGATGCGTGGTACGGCCAAGACCAAAAACATCCCCATCGTGTTTGTCAGTGCCGCCGGCCGTGAGATGAACTATGCCTTCAAGGGCTACGAAAGCGGTGCGGTGGACTTTTTGCACAAGCCGCTGGATATCCATGCGGTCAAAAGCAAGGTCAGCGTGTTCGTTGAGCTGTATCGTCAGAGCAAGGCCATGAAGCAGCAGGTCGAAGCGCTGGAGCAGAGCCGCCGCGAGCAGGAGACCCTGCTGGCGCAGCTCCAGTTGACCCAGGTGGAGCTGGAGCATGCTGTGCGAATGCGTGATGACTTTATGTCGATCGTCTCCCATGAGGTGCGAACGCCGCTCAACGGGCTGATTCTCGAGACCCAGCTGCGCAAGATGCACCTGGCCCGCGACAACGCCGCGGCATTTACCCTGGACAAAATGCAGGCCATGGTCGAGCGTGACGAACGCCAGATCCAGAGCCTGATTCGCTTGATTGAAGACATGCTCGATGTGTCGCGTATTCGCACCGGCAAGCTGTCTATCCGCCCTGCGCCGGTTGATCTGGCCCAGGTCGTTGCACAGTTGCTGGAGAGCTTCTCCGCACAGATCAGCGCAGCGCAATCAAGTGTCAACTTCACGGCGGTGCAGCCGGTGGTGGGGCAGTGGGATGAGTTCCGGATCGAGCAGGTAATCAGCAACCTGCTGACTAATGCCCTACGTTATGGTGCGAAAAAGCCCATTGAGGTATCTGTTTACATTGACGACGATCAAGCCGTGGTCGATGTGCGCGATCAGGGCATCGGCATCAGCGAAGCAAACCAGCAGCGGGTTTTTCAGCAATTCGAACGGGTTTCAGCCAGCCATGTCACTGCAGGTCTAGGCCTGGGGCTGTTTATCTCGGAGCAGATTGTGGCTGCGCACAGCGGCACCATCAGCGTGCAGAGTACATTGGGTGAGGGGGCATTATTCAGGGTTTGCCTGCCGTTGGTACAAAAGACATAAATTGGGCGCAACCTATGACCGCGCCTGGGGTCATACTGGCAGCGATGGCATGAATTAAGGTTTCCTATGAGTGAAGATGCGCAAGATGTTGTTTTGATTGTCGAAGACGATCCTTCAATCCTGATGGTCCTGAGCGCCTATCTGTCGGGCGAGGGCTACAGGGTCTTGCAGGCCGAAAACGGCGAACAGGCGTTCGAGATCCTGGCGAGCAAGCCGCATCTGGACCTTATGGTTACCGACTTCCGTTTGCCGGGGGGGATTTCCGGGGTACAGATCGCCGAGCCTGCGCTCAAGCTGCGCCCGGACCTGAAAGTCATTTTTATCAGCGGTTACCCGGCCGAGATCCGCGACACGGGCAGCCCCATTACCCTGACGGCGCCGATCCTGGCCAAGCCGTTCGACCTCGACACCTTGCAGGCGCAGATCCAGAAGCTGCTGGCCTGAGCATCTGATTCATGCCGAAACCTGTGGGAGCGGGCTTGCTCGCGATGGCATCACCCGCGCCCCTCAGACAGGCCGGCTTGCCTGCATTGCGAGCAAGCCCGCCACTGCAGGTTCAGTGCTTCACAAGCCCTGTTGCAACGCCGGGTCATCCGGGTTTTGCTGCTCCAGTTGCGCGAGCAGCACCTGCACATTCTGCAATTGCCCGGCCTCCTTCCAATAGCGAATCAACAACACGCGAGCCTTGCGATTGGCAGGCTGGCGTTGCAGCAGCTCTTCGAGCTGACGTTGCGCGGCTTCCAGTTGGTCGAGGTCGTGCAGGGCTGTGGCCAGTTTGTAACGGTAATCACTGTTGTCGGGCTCCAGCTCAACGGCCCTGGCCAGGCCAAGCAGGGCGTACTCGGTCTGGCCGTGATTGAGCAGCCAGATGCCCAGGGCATGCTGCAGATAGGCTGAGTCAGGATGGGCTTGAAGTTGTCTGGCCAGCAATTGCCGGGCCTGGTCGGCTTTACCGCGCTTGTCCAGCAGTTCGATTTGCGCAACGACGGCCTTGAGGTTGTCGGGGTCCAGGCGGGTGACTTGTTCCAGTGCAGCCTGGGCGTCGTCCAGCTGGCCTTCATGCAGGTACAGCCGGGCAAGTTGGCCTTGAGCCTGCGGATCATTGGGGCGGGTCTTGAGGTCGCGTTCGAACTCGTCGACCACTTGCTGCAAGGGGCCGAAGTACAGCCCCTGTTCATCTGGCGACAGACCAAGCAGGGCATTGGCAGCCGCAAAACGCACACTCTGTTCACTGTCATCGAGCAATGGTCCCAGCAATAGCGTGCGCTGGGCGTTGGGCACCAGCCCGACTATGCTCTGGATCGCGGCTTTGCGTACCAGGGGTGAAGGATTATGCAAATCGGCGTCGGCCAGCTTGAGCGCTTGCGGGCTCGGGTAGTTGGGCAGTTCTGCATGCAGGCCCGCGCGGCGGGTATCGGTCAAGTCGGTGCGAGCCAGTTGCTGGTAAAGCACGCGGGCGGCACCGGGTTTGCCGTTATGGGCCATATCCAGTGCGATGGAGTAGCGCTGGTTTACCGAAGGAGTAGGGGCGGCAGGATCAGGGCGCATCGAATACCAGAGGCCGCCGGCAACAAGTGCTGACACAAGACTGATTACGAGGTAACGGCGGGGCTGGGTCATCCAATATCCAGAAACAGGCATGCATATGGGGTGCAAGAGTGGGTGACTCGGGAGCTCGAGTCAAATCGCCATGGCCACCCTCACCCTGAGGGCGAGGGTGCGGCTTTCAAACATGCGGCGTGGCATGGCCCTTGACCTGCGGGCTGGCGTACTGCGGCTTGAGCAGGCCCTGGTTGTCCAGCAACCAGGCATCCATCACCTTGCGCACCACCGGGCCGGCCACCCGGCCACCGGCTTCGCCGTTCTCGATCATCACCGAAATCACGATCTGCGGATCTTCCGCCGGGGCAAAGCCAACAAACAGGGCGTTGTCCCGATTGCGCTCGGCGGTCTTGAGGCGGTTGTAACGCTCGCCCTGCTTGATAGCCACCACCTGCGCCGTACCGCTTTTGCCGGCAATCCGGTATTGCACGCCCTGGGCTGCTGCCCGGGCAATACCGCGCGGGTCGTGCATCACCAACTGCATGGCGTGATTGACCTGATCCCAGTCCCGCGGATCACGCAGCACCAGATTGGGGATCGGGTGTTCATCCACCGGCGGCATACCGTCCACGGTCCTGGCCAGGTGCGGACGGTTCCATACGCCCTTGTTGGCAATCAGCGCGGTGGCCTGGGCCAGCTGCAGCGGGGTAACCTGCATATAACCCTGGCCGATGCCCAGGATCACTGTTTCGCCAGGGAACCATGCTTGACGGCGGGTGCTGCGCTTCCACTCGCGGGACGGCATCAGGCCAGATGACTCTTCAAACATGTCCAGCGAGACTTTTTGCCCCAGCCCGAATTCGGCCATGTAATCGTGCATGCGGTCAATGCCCAGCTTGGATGCCAGGTCGTAAAAGTAGGTGTCGTTGGAGCGCATGATCGCCGCGTTCAAATCCACCCAGCCATCACCACTGTGGTTCCAGTTGCGGTATTTGTGGTCGACATTGGGCAACTGGAAATAGCCGGGGTCAAACACCCGGGTCGAGGCGGAAATTACGCCGCTGTCCAGCCCTGCAATCGCCACTTCGGGCTTGATGGTCGATCCCGGTGCATACAGCCCGCGCAGGGCCCGGTTGAACAGCGGTTTGTCGATGGAATCGCGCAAGCCCGAGTAGTCCCTGGAGCTGATACCGGTCACGAACAGGTTGGGGTCGAAACTCGGTTTGCTGACCATCGCCAGCACCTCGCCGGTTTTCGGGTCCAGGGCAATGATCGAGCCACGGCGGTCGCCCAGGGCATCCTCGGCGGCTTCCTGCAATTTGATATCCAGGCTCAGCACGATGTTCTTGCCCGCCACCGCATCGGTGTGGCGCAGCACGCGCATGACCCGGCCCTGTGCATTGGTTTCGACTTCTTCAAAACCGACCTGGCCGTGCAGTTCGTTCTCATAGAAGCGTTCGATGCCGGTTTTACCGATCGATTGGGTGCCACGGTATTGAGTGGCATTCAGCTGCTTGGCTTCTTTCTCGTTGATGCGCCCGACATAACCGACTGAGTGGGCAAAGTGATCGCCCTGCGGATAGTGGCGTACAAATTGCGCCTCGACATCGATACCCGGCAGGCGGAACTGGTTGACGGCCAGCAGGGCGATCTGATCTTCCGTCACCTCGTACAGCAGGGTTGAAGGGTCAAACGGGTGGCGCGCCTGTTTCATCGCCTTGGCAAATACGGCGCGATCTTCTTCGGGCAAGTGCAGGATGCTGATCACTGAATCCAGCACCTTGGCGGTATCGCCAGCCCGCTCGCGGGTGATGGTCATATTGAAGCTGGGCTGGTTATCGGCCAGCAGCACGCCGTTGCGGTCATAGATAAAACCGCGCTCCGGGGGGATGGGCAACACGTGCACCCGGTTGTTCTCGGAGACCGTGGAGTTGTAGTCGAACTCGGTGACTTGCAGAAAATACATGCGACCGATCAGGGCGCAGCTGATAGCCAGCACCAGCGCCGCACAGGCGATCAGTCTTTTATTGACCAGCCGTTTTTCGGAATCGTGATCTTTAAGAGGGATCGGCTCAGGCATATCCGGGGTGTCTCGCGTCAGAAAACAGATAGCAGCAGCCAGCAGGTCGTTAGCTGGCTACGAAATTCGGCGCACACCTTACCAAGAAGCCTGTGCTTGAGTCAGTTTATTGGCCGAAATGTGGATGAAAGCCGACGGGCAGTGGGCCTGCTGAGTGGCTTTGGACTCCGACCAAGAAAGCGTGTAGTCATCTCCTCCCTTCGAGCGAAAAGGACTACAGCCAAGCCACGCTTAAGCTGGCGGGGATACACGTGCCCGCAGACTGTTAATACATTTATTGAAATGTATCAGCCACTGTAAACGGGATATCCAGTTGGGCACCCCAGGCAGGTAACTTCCAATCCCTTGCAGCGAGTTGAATACGGCCTCTTAGGTTGCCTTTAAGCCCAGGATTGTCTTGAGGGTGGTATTCGATGTTCCAATAGCTGTAACCCGGTTGAGCACAGCCAGTCGCGGAGTTTAAAGAGCGTTTTGCACAGCCCCCGTTGCTTCGTGTGCCCCGGAAGGTGAGGTAACTGATTTTATTTGATTGATCCCAGGCAGGCACGATCAGTTTCGTGTAGTTGGAGTCTGCCCATGTCAAGTCCACAGGGCCTTCATTGATGTTGTATGCGACGTATGCAATATTTTTTGCACTACCATCCTGCATCTGACCATGTGTTGAACTTGCACTGTTTGCCGCGATAGCCCAGTTATTGCGGGTGTCAGCTCCTACAGGTTGTAAAGGTTGTGCCAGTTCCATGTTTGCGATGGTCTTGCTGGCTTCGGCTGAGTAAGCCACCCCCCATTTGTCGAAAAAGCTTCTTAGGTCACGGCCGGAAAAACGACTGGCATTGACAACGAACCAATCTTTTTTCTTGGCGTTGGTATTGAAAGCAGTCGCGTTGTCTGCATAGTTGAACTCTTTACGAAAAGCTTTTCCAAGTTGGGGGTAAAGGTTCTCATAGGAGGCCGCCAATTGGTTGAACATGACCGAGCGATTAAAGTCTCCTCCTTCAATTGCGCCGTCAAAGTTATAAGCCTTGCCTGATTTTAAATAGTTGCCCACGGATTCCCGATCCCAGGTTTTGTCCGAGTAGGCAGCGCCCGGATGACAGTCCTTCAATTGATACGACCCTTGAAGGCGACGGCAAGCGGCGACTGAGTAAAGGTTGACCGTAACTTCCGAGAGCCCCCCCCACGTCCATCCGACCTGATTCATGTGGCCGTATTCATGCCAGTAACCCCATGAGGTGGGAACGGCAGCTCCGCCAAAGTTGATCTTGATGAGTCCCTGGCCACCTGATGCACTGCAACATGCAGCATAAGAAGCATTGATCAAGCCTGGCGTGGGCAAGTCGAGCGGGGCCGCTATCGACTGACTGTCAAATCCATTGAGCCGGTCGTTTACCAGTGTCATGAGCAGGTGCTCGCGCATTAACCGCATAATGTCAATGTTCTTGTTGCGGTTAGCGACTTTAGCTGGCATGTAGAAGCGGGTCCGCCCGTCGAATAACAGCACCTCTCCTGATGGATTGGGCTGTTGGCTGAGGGTTGTTTTCCATTCTTCTTTTGTTGTTATGCCAAAAATAAACATCGGTACATGTTGTGCATTGCCCTTGTTGACGTGTAGGGGAATCATTTTTCCGGCGTTCCGCATGTCGCGTGTCGGGTCTTGGCACGAAAGCAACAGAGTCCCATTTCTGGAGGCTGTGTAAGTGACCGTGTACTCGGTCGGGGCAGCAGGGAGCCTGAGCTCATCATGTAAACTTGAAGGCACATTGAAGTCTGGGATGGTCCAGGCACTGCAAGTTATATTGCTGTCGGATGGGGTTCTTGTGATTTCTACAGACTGTGAGGTGCTCAAAAATACAGGGGTAGTAAAAAAACCATGCCTGCCATGCATGCTTGTCCTGTTTCGTCCATTAGTATGACCTTCGGTTACAGGTACTTTGTAATTTCCTGAGGTGTCGCCAGTATATTGCTCTAGTGTTTTGCGGATCCAGTAGAGGGGTGTCAGAGGATCATTGCTGTCTGTGAGGGCCTTGTCGGGATCGCTGTTCAATAATTGTGGTGAAAGGTTGAATTCTGCCAGGGCTTCGACGAATCCGGACTTTGACTCGTGACTTCTCCACCACAGTGTTTGCTCCTGCGCTAGAGCAGGGGTGAATGCACTCAAGGAACATAGGCTGCCAAGTAACATTGCGCTAATACAGTTGATGTTCATATCTTTCGGTCTTTTCATAGTTGTTTGTAGGGAAAGATACCGGCGTAGTCTGCCAGCTCCCTCAGATTGCATGAGCTTGGTCTTGGGAAATAGAGTTTTTTTCTTGTGATTTAGTAGGCATTTTAATGTTGTAGTCGTAAGTTGTAGGTAAAGTTAGCCAGGCTTGATATGTAAGCGGCCTGTATCAAAAAGCATGTTGAATACGGGGCTATGAAGTAAAATCCCTGTTTTTAGAGGAAATCGACCCTTAATGCTGTCTCTGATCGACTGGTACCCTCATGCACCTTTGCAGCCTTTAAACGTAGAGTGGCTGCAGCAGGCCGGGATCGAAGCAGCCGTATTGCGGCTGGACCTTATCGACCCGCTGATCAGCGGCAACAAGTGGTTCAAGCTCACTGACCATTTACGCAGGGCACGGGCAGCAGTGGCTGACGGGCTGATCAGCCTGGGCGGCGCCCATTCCAATCATTTGCATGCCCTGGCAGCTGCCGGCAAGCGTTTTGGCTTTGCCACCGTGGGGCTGTTGCGCGGTCACCCTCAACAAACCCCCACCACGCTCGACCTTGAGCGCTTTGGCATGCAACTGCACTGGCTGGGATTTGCCGGGTATCGGGCGCGGCATGAGCCGGACTTTTGGCAACCGTGGCAGGCCCTGTACCCGAACCTGCATCAGGTGCCCGAGGGTGGCGGCGGGCTGGCGGGGGCCCTGGGTTGCATGCCGTTGGTAAGCAGGGTGCGCGAGCAATTGGCGACTATAGGTTGGCAAGATTACGACGCTTGGTGGCTGGCCGCGGGGACCGGCACCACCCTGGCCGGGCTGGTGCTGGGCGAGGAGGGTAGGCGTCGGGTATATGGCGCGCTGGCGGTTCCCGAGGACCACGGCGTGGCCCCGCAGGTTGAGGCCATTTTGCAGGCTGGCGGGTTGCAGGAGCGAAATTTTGAGCTGGTCGATGCCAGTCGTGGCGGTTTTGCCAAGGTGGACGACGCCTTGCTGGCGTTTATGCGGGCCAATGAAGTGGCCAGTGGCATGCCACTGGAGCCGCTTTACACGGCCAAGGCTTTGATGGCACTGGCCCAGGCGGTTGAAAAGGGGGTCATTACACGGGGAATGCGTGTGGTGTTTGTTCACACCGGCGGCCTGCAAGGCCGCCGGGGGTTTGACCTGGGGCTTTAAGAACGCCCGGGCAACATGCGCAGCAAAGTGTTGTCCTTGATCAGATAGTGATGCCCCAGACCGGCCACGGCATGCAGGCCGATCAGCCAGTAACCGATGGTACCGCCCAGTTCATGCCAGCTCTTGATCTGCTTGGCGAAGTCCGGGTCCTTGGCGGTCAGGGGCAGGATATCGAAACCATAAAAGTACACCGGCTTGTCGTTGTAGCTCAGCACCAGGTAACCCAGCACCGGCATGGCGATCATGAACAGGTACAACGCCCAGTGCATCAAAGTGGCCAGAGCGGTCTGCCAGGCGGGTGGTGTCGGGGTGATTTTCGGCGCAACGCCCAGGGTTCGGGCCAGCAGCCTTAGCCAGACCAGTGCAAACACAGTCAACCCGAGCATGAAGTGCGCATCCTTCATCAGGTTGCGCCCGTCGCTGTCCTTGGGGAAGATCCCGCGAAACTCGATCGAGGCGTAGATCAATATAAACAGCAGCACCATCAGCCAGTGCAGGGCGATGGACATCCGGCTGTAGTGATGGGCGGTGCTTTTCCAGGTCATGGTGGTTCCTCACGGTTCAGGTCTAAAGTCCCCGTTCTTGTTGACGGAGTTCCTTTACTCTAAGTGGCCTGAGCAATCTTGCACTTGAGATGTGTCAGTTTTCAGGGCTTCCCGGCACATTAGGCCAAAGATCGGAAACCAGAAACAGGCGTTCAGCCTCTTCCCAGTCGCCCTCATCGTTTTCAGTCAGGCGAACCAGCAGCTGCGCCGGTGCTTGCGGGTGCAGTTCTGCCAGCCAGATATCCAGCTGTTGTGCCGCCCATATCCCCTCAGGAGCATAGCGCGCCGGAGCCAGCCAGGCATGCCGGGGCAGGGGTTGCCAGCAACCGGTGGCGCTCTGGCGGATAAACGCCGTCCAGTCGCGCTGATGCAACCAGCGCCCGCGCAGGTGTTGCGGGTTGGCACCGGCTGGTGGTCGGGCCTGCCCTGGCCACGGATACAGCAGGTAGCCGCCAAGCCACAAATGAGCGCTGAACGCCTGCACATCCAGCCCGACCAGCACTTCACGGCTTTCCGGGCGGCTGGACATGGGTAGCTGGTGCTGGCAAAAATGCTTGAGCTTGCGGTCCAGGCGGTCATTGCTGCCGGGGCCTAGCCATTGCGCAGGGTCTGCGCCATCACCGTCCTGGGGGCCGAGGTAGAGTTTGATCGCCAGTTCCAGATGATGCACGCCGTCGCGGTCTCGCAGCACTAAATCGAGCTCACCCAGGGTATGCCCGCCCAGGCGGATCGGCAGGTTCGCGGCAATCAGCTCGACGCCCGGGGCATGCTGCACTGCAAACTGCCACAAGCGCTCGTAATAGCGCCCCAGGCGTCGGGTGGTGGCCAGTTCGAGCCAGTGCAGGAGTGGTTGGCAGTTGCGGTCCAGCTCGCGCAGCCAGTGCTCCAGTTGCTCCGGCGCCTGGACCCAGTCGCTGCCTGCCAATGGATGGCGTTGGGGCCAGGGGGTGTGGGTCAGCATCGGTGGTGCGAGGATCACCCACGCCAGATCGCGCACCTCGGGGTGGCGCAATTGATGGGGCAGGTTGAGCAAGTCGGGGAAGAGGGTCATTGTGCGAGCATAGCCGTTCACGGGGCTGAAAGGGTTTTGTCTATCGTCGTCTTTCGCCCATAATCGTTATTTTCGCACGCATAGAATCCCGCAGGAGCCCCATGGAGCAATTTCGTAATATCGGCATCATAGGTCGTCTGGGCAGCTCGCAAGTGCTCGATACGGTTCGCCGACTGAAAAAATTCCTGCTCGAGCGGCATATGCACGTGATCCTTGAAGACACGATCGCCGAGGTGTTGCCCGGTCACGGCCTGCAAACTTCGTCACGCAAAATGCTTGGCGAAGTCTGCGACATGGTGATTGTGGTCGGCGGCGATGGCAGTTTGCTGGGCGCCGCCCGCGCGCTGGCCCGGCACAATGTACCGGTGCTGGGTATCAACCGTGGCAGTCTGGGCTTTCTGACCGATATCCGTCCCGATGAACTGGAAGTCAAAGTTGCTGAGGTGCTTGACGGCCACTACCTGGTTGAAAACCGTTTTCTGCTGCAGGCCGAAGTGCGCCGTCACGGCGAAGCCATCGGCCAGGGCGATGCCCTCAATGATGTGGTGCTGCACCCGGGCAAGTCCACGCGCATGATCGAGTTCGAACTGCATATCGATGGCCAGTTCGTCTGCAGCCAGAAGGCCGACGGCCTGATCGTGGCCACGCCCACGGGCTCAACGGCCTATGCCATGTCAGCGGGCGGCCCGATCATGCACCCCAAGCTCGACGCGATCGTGATTGTGCCCATGTACCCGCATACCCTGAGCAGCCGCCCGATCGTGGTCGATGGCAACAGTGAGTTGAAAATAGTGGTGGCCAAGGACATGCAGATCTACCCGCAGGTTTCGTGTGACGGTCAGAACCACTTCACCTGTGCGCCGGGCGACACCATCAACGTCAGCAAAAAAGCGCAAAAACTGCGCCTGATTCATCCTTTGGACCACAACTACTACGAAGTGTGTCGGACCAAGCTTGGCTGGGGTAGCCGACTGGGCGGCAGGGCTGACTGATGCTCGATCCAGCGCGCAGTTACGATCTGATCGGTGACGTGCATGGCTGTGCTCATACCCTTGAGCACCTGCTGGAGCGTCTGGGCTATCGAAAACTCGCCGGTATCTGGCGACACCCGCAACGGATGGCGGTGTTTCTGGGTGACATTATTGATCGCGGCCCGCGCATTCGCGAGTCGCTGCATATTGTCTACGACATGGTACGCAGCGGTCAGGCCCTGTGCCTGATGGGTAACCATGAATTCAACGCGCTGGGCTGGTGCACACCCGCGCCAGCCGGAAGTGGCAAGCAGTTTGTGCGCGAGCACACGCCGCGCCATGCCCGGCTGATCCACGAAACCCTCGAACAGTTCGACAAGTATCCCGCTGAATGGCGCGAGTTTGTGCAGTGGTTTTACGACATGCCGCTGTTTGTCGATGCCGGGCGCTTCCGGGTGGTACATGCCTGCTGGGACAGCGAAGTGATCGCCACCCTGCGTGCGCAATACCCCGCCGGCTGCATTGACGAGGCCTTCTTGCAGGCCGCGGCGGTGTCGGACAGCTTTGCCAGCCTGAGCTTCAACCGCCTGTTGCGTGGCACTGACATGCGCCTGCCGGGGGGCATGACCCTGACCGGTGGCGACGGCCTGACGCGGGCATTCTTTCGCACCAAGTTCTGGGAAGACGACCCCAAGACCTACGGCGATATCGTTTTCCAGCCGGACGCGCTGCCTGAACGGGTGGCACAGCAGCCGCTGTCCTCCACTGAAAAAAGTGCCCTGTTACGTTACGGCATTGATGAACCGCTGTTGTTTGTCGGGCACTACTGGCGCAGCGGCCGGCCCGCGCCTATCCGTCCGAACCTGGCGTGCCTGGATTACAGCGCGGTGTTGTACGGCAAACTGGTGGCTTATCGCCTTGACCAGGAAACCCGGCTCGATCCGGACAAATTTGTATGGGTGAATGTAGATCGCCCTGAGGCCATTCAATGAGTGTTGTAGCGGTATTGCGTTTGCCGTTGTCTGTGGACCTGAGCGGTTTTGTTGCTTTGCTGCGGCGCATGCAGGTGCCCCATCGGGTCAGTGAAGAGGCAGGCGAGCAGGTGCTGTGGGCACCTGAGTCCATTGCCGACGACGTGCGCAGCCTGTACCAGCGTTTTCCGCTGGGTGACCCCGATCACGCCTTACCCGTTGTCGAACGGCCGCAGGCCATGACCCGCCCGGGTTTTGCGCAGCAGCTGCGCGATAGCCCGGCCACAGCCATCGTGTTGCTGCTGTGCGTAATCGTGGCTGCGGTGACGCAACTGGGTGACAATTTGTCGGCCCTGAGGTTTTTCACGTTTCTGGACTTCAGCATTTATGGCCAGTACATCGACTTTGTCCCCTTGTCTGACAGCCTGGCGTCCGGGCAGTGGTGGCGACTGTTTACGCCGATGTTGATTCACTTCGGTTTCCTGCATATCGCCATGAACGGCATGTGGTACTGGGAACTGGGGCGGCGCATTGAAATGCGCCAGGGCAGCGTCAACCTGATCGGCTTGAGCCTGTTGTTCAGCCTGGTGTCCAACTTCGCCCAGTACCTGGTGGGCGGCCCGAGCCTGTTTGGCGGGTTGTCGGGGGTGTTGTACGGGCTGTTGGGGCATGTCTGGATCTATCAGTTGATGGCGCCAAACCCCCTGTATAACCTGCCGCGCGGTGTGCTGGTGATGATGCTGGTGTGGCTGGCATTGTGCATGTCGGGGCTGGTGTCGATGATCGGCTTTGGCCAGATCGCCAATGCCGCCCATGTGGGCGGACTGGTCATCGGTTGCCTGACCGGCTTGCTGGGCGGGCTTTGGGCGCGGCGCAGGCAGGCTGTATAAAGTTTCGAATTGTCGCGTGGGAGCGGGCTTGCTCGCGATGGGTTCAACCCGTTGATTCAGATGCACCGAGTTGCCTGAATCGCGAGCAAGCCCGCTCCCACAGATAGAAATGCCATCTGATTTTTAAAGAGCGGAAACAGAACCATGTCCTCTTTCAACGAAATGATTCAAAACATCACCCCCGAGATCTACCAGAGCCTGAAACTGGCCGTGGAAATCGGTAAATGGGCGGACGGCAACAAACTCACTGCCGAACAGCGCGAGCTGTCGTTGCAGGCGATGATTGCCTGGGAAGTGCAGAACCTGCCTGAAGACCAGCGCACCGGTTATATGGGCCCGCAGGAATGCAGCTCGAAATCGGCGCCGGTGCCCAACATCCTGTTCAAGTCGGATGCCATCCATTGATTGAGATTGGTCGCGGTGCAATCAGCAAGATGTCGGCAAGCCTGGAAACGCCGACCGTTCAATATGCGTTCCGTTTGGGCGATACCGAGGTGCCGGTCAATCCCTTGATTGGCACTAAACTGCGTCTGGAATACCTGGGGGAGATCAACTGCTCTCACTGCGGGCGTAAAACCAAGAAGAGCTTCAGCCAGGGCTACTGCTACCCGTGCATGACCAAGCTTGCACAATGTGATGTGTGCATCATGAGCCCGGAGCGTTGCCATTATGACGCGGGCACTTGCCGTGATCCGTTGTGGGGCGAGCAGTTCTGCATGACCGATCATGTGGTGTATCTGGCCAACTCCTCCGGGGTCAAGGTGGGCATTACCCGCGCCACCCAGTTGCCGACCCGCTGGCTCGACCAGGGTGCCAGCCAGGCATTGCCGATCGTGCGCGTGGCGACCCGACAGCAATCGGGGTTTGTCGAAGACCTGTTCCGCTCGCAAGTGGCTGACCGGACCAACTGGCGTGCACTGCTCAAGGGCGACGCAGCGCCGGTAGACCTCGCCGCAGTGCGTGCGCAACTGTTCGAGAGTTGCGCCGAAGGCCTGCACACCCTGCAGGAACGTTTCGGCCTGCAAGCGGTACAGCCTTTGCATAGCGTCGAGCCCATCGAGATTCGCTACCCGGTCGAGCAGTACCCGACCAAGATTGTCAGCTTCAATCTGGATAAAGATCCGATCGTCGAAGGCACGCTGATGGGGATCAAGGGCCAATACCTGATCTTTGACACCGGCGTTATCAATATCCGCAAATACACGGCCTACCAGCTGGCCGTGCATCAGTAAAAGGACTCCAGCATGCGCACCGAACAACCGCAAATGATCTACCTGAAGGACTACCAGGCGCCCGATTACCTGATCGACGAGACGCACCTGACCTTCGAGTTGTTCGAGGATCACACCCTGGTTCATGCGCAGCTGCTGATGCGCCGCAACCCGGCCCGTGGCGCCGGCCTGCCGGCTCTGGCGCTGGATGGCCAGCAGCTGGAGCTGCTGTCGGTCAGCCTCGACGATATCGAATTGACCGCCGAGGATTATCAGCTCAGCGACAGCCACCTGATCCTGCACCCGACCAGCGAACAGTTCGTGGTCGATACCAGCGTGCGCATCCACCCCGAATCCAACACCGCGCTGGAAGGCCTGTACAAGTCCGGCGGGATGTTCTGCACCCAGTGCGAGGCCGAAGGCTTTCGCAAGATTACCTATTACCTCGACCGCCCGGACGTGATGAGCAAGTTCACCACCACCGTGGTGGCCGAGCAGCACAGTTACCCGATTCTGCTGTCCAACGGCAACCCGATCGCCAGCGGCCCCGACGAAGACGGCCGGCACTGGGCAACCTGGGAAGACCCGTTCATGAAACCGGCGTACCTGTTTGCACTGGTGGCCGGTGACCTGTGGTGCGTCGAAGACACGTTCACCACCATGAGCGAGCGCAGCGTGGCGCTGCGCATTTATGTCGAGCCGGAAAACATCGACAAATGCCAGCACGCCATGACCAGCCTGAAAAAATCCATGCGCTGGGACGAAGAGACCTACGGTCGTGAATACGACCTGGACATCTTTATGATCGTGGCCGTCAACGACTTCAATATGGGCGCCATGGAGAACAAGGGTCTCAATATCTTCAACTCCAGCGCCGTACTGGCCCGCGCCGAAACCGCCACCGATGCCGCGCACCAGCGGGTCGAAGCCATCGTTGCCCACGAGTACTTCCACAACTGGTCGGGTAACCGCGTGACCTGTCGCGACTGGTTCCAGCTGTCGCTCAAGGAAGGCTTCACGGTGTTCCGTGATTCCGAGTTCTCGGCCGACATGAATTCGCGCACCGTCAAGCGCATCCAGGACGTGGCCTACCTGCGCACTCACCAGTTCGCCGAAGACGCCGGCCCCATGGCCCATGCCGTGCGCCCGGAGAGCTTTATCGAGATCTCCAACTTCTACACCCTGACCGTTTACGAGAAGGGTTCTGAGGTGGTGCGCATGATCCACACCCTGCTGGGCGCCGAGGGTTTTCGCAAAGGCAGTGACCTGTACTTCGAGCGTCATGATGGCCAGGCGGTGACCTGCGACGACTTTATCAAGGCCATGGAAGATGCCAATGGCGCCGACCTGAGCCAGTTCAAGCGCTGGTACAGCCAGGCAGGTACACCGCGGCTGGCCGTCAGCGAGCACTACGATGCGCAACAACACACCTATAGCCTGACTTTTGCGCAAAGCTGCCCGGCAACTCCGGACAAGATCGAAAAACTGCCGTTCGTTATTCCGGTCGAACTGGGCCTGCTGGACGCCGGGGGTAGTGAAATTGCCCTGCAACTGGCGGGCGAAGCTGCGGCCTCGGGCACCAGCCGCGTGCTGTCAGTGACTGAAGCCGAACAGACCTTCACCTTTGTCGGCATCAACGAAAAACCGCTGCCGTCCCTGTTGCGCGGGTTCTCGGCACCGGTGAAGCTGAGCTTCGATTACAGCCGTGACCAGTTGATGTTCCTGATGCAGCACGACAGCGACGGGTTCAACCGTTGGGATGCTGGTCAGCAACTGGCGGTACAGGTGCTGCAAGAGTTGATTGCGCAGCATCAGCGCGGTGAAGCACTGGTCATGGATCAGCGTCTGGTCGAGGCGTTGCGCACGGTGCTGGGCAATGAGCAACTGGATCAGGCAATGGTGGCAGAGATGCTCTCGCTGCCGGGCGAAGCCTATCTGACCGAAATCAGTGATGTGGCCGATGTCGAAGCCATCCACGTTGCCCGCGAGTTCGCTCGCAAGCAACTGGCAGACAGCCTGTTCGACGCCCTGTGGACGCGTTACCAGGCCAACCGCGAAGTGTCCAAAGCCACGCCTTATGTGGCTGAAGCCGAGCACTTTGCCCGTCGCGCACTGCAAAATATCGCGCTGTCCTACCTGATGCTCAGCGGCAAGCCGCAAGTGTTGGCGGCGGCGCTGGAGCAGTTCGAGCACAGCGACAACATGACCGAACGCCTGACGGCGCTGGCCGTGCTGGTCAACTCGCCCTACGAGGCGGAAAAAGCTGCGGCCCTGGCCAGTTTTGCCGAGCAATTCAAGGACAACCCGCTGGTCATGGATCAATGGTTCAGCGTGCAGGCGGGCAGCACCTTGCCCGACGGTTTGCAGCGCGTGCGCGAGCTGATGCAACATCCGGCGTTCACCATCAAGAACCCGAACAAAGTGCGGGCCCTGGTGGGTGCCTTTGCCGGGCAAAACCTGATCAACTTCCATGCTGCGGACGGTTCGGGCTATCGTTTCCTGGCGGACCTGGTGATCGAACTGAATGGTTTCAACCCGCAGATTGCCTCTCGGCAACTGGCGCCGCTGACCCGCTGGCGCAAGTACGACGCTGCGCGACAGGCGCTGATGAAGGCAGAGCTTGAGCGCATCCGCAGCTCGGGCGAACTGTCCAGCGATGTGTTTGAAGTGGTCAGCAAAAGTCTGGCGTAACGCCTGGACGTAAAAAAGGCGCTGTCCGAGTGATCGGGCAGCGCTTTTTTTTATGGTTTTTTGTCGCCCAGAGTGATCAAGCGTGACACAGGCACTTTATCAATCACTGCCGTGTAATTGACTGGCCCTTTGAGTTCCTTGATGTCGTTGTCGATATAACCACGCCGGGAGTAGTCGACAGAGGCGATTTGCTTGCCATTGCGATAAATGTGCACGGGCTTGTCTGCGCTCCCATCGCCATTCCAGGTCAGATTCACCTGTGCTGCGTCAGGCGCTAACCGGGCAGAGAATAGCCTTGCACCCAGAGGCCCGGTCAGGGGCAGACCGTCCATGGCATGCCGGGCAGGTACGGGCTCGATGCCAAAATGGGCCAACAGGGTCGGAGTAATATCCGCCTGGCTGGCAAAACCGTAGAGGTTGTCGTGGCCCGGATTGTCCGGATTGGTGATGGGGCGGGTAAGTTGCTCGTTGGCGGGTTTGTTGAGTGCGATAAACGTGGTTTTCTCGCTCAGGGTTTGGGCGCCATGATTACGCCCATCGGGCAGGCGCCGGCCATGATCAGTTGTCACCAGTACTAGCCAGTCTTCATCGGGGTTGCTTTGTTTACGGCGCTTGAGTGCCGACAGTAACTGGCCGACCTTGTCGTCGACGCCCTGGATTGCGGTCTGATAGCGGGTTGAAAAACCGTATCTATGGCCGACATTGTCAGGCTCGTCGAAGTGCGCGAAAACCAGGTCCGAGCGACCATATTCAAGCTCATAGCTGGCCTTGTCGGCGACGCATTGATCGACGTCGGAGCATTTGATGGCAAGGTCGATAAAGCCTTGGGCAATATCATCGGCGAAGTTGTTGTTGATGGTATTCCAGCTGACAATGCTGCTCGTCTTGCGTTCAGGATCCGCCTGCTTGAGTTGCTTGAACAGGCTGGGCGCTTTGTTGCGCCATGCGTTGTTGTTGGAGGGGACTTTATGTCGGTCTACCCAGGTGCCGGTCAGTATTGTCGTCCAGCCCGGGCCGCTACCGGTAGTTTGCTCTGTCGCAGTGCCGTCAATCCCTCCGATGTAACTTTTGGCGGGGTTCAGGCCGGCAATATGGGGGGCCATATTATTTTGAATGGCTTGCTGAAGTTTTTCGTATTGCATGCCGTCGACACCAATCAACAAGGCCTTGTGGCTTTTGTAGTTTTGGGCGTCGGAGGTATCAGGGGGCGCGGCATGGGACAACATGACGGTGAATGTCAAACCCAGGCCGGTAGCGATAGATAAAGCAAAATGGGTATGGCTCATGGCAGATCTCACTCAGTGAGTTGAACACGAGACGAATATGTAAGGGCTGTATGTCACTGACATTACGTTATTGCCAGCTTTAAATGCAGGATATTTCAGTACCCGGCACGTTCATACGCAGTTCATGTCGGGCCAGGGGAACTGGCCCGGCACTTCATCAGAACTTCCAGCTCACCGATGCCGTGACGTTGCGCGGGGAGCCGTAGTTGCTTTGCCCGTAACGTACGCTTTGCAGGTATTTCTCGTTGGTCAGGTTGTCGAGGTTGAGCTGGGTGCTCCAGTGCGGGTCGATATCATAGCTGGCCATCAGGCCCACCAGCATATAGGCAGCCTGGTTTGCTGCCGGGGTGTCGTCGTTCTCGACCTTGCTCTGCCACTTGAGGCTGCCGCCCACTTTCACCTGCGGTGCCATCGGCAGCTTGTAGGCCATGGAGGTGGTCAGGGCATTGCGCGGTATAAACTTGCGTCCGCGGTTGTTGTCGGCATCGGTGATATAGACGTAGGTATAGCCCCCGCTGATTTGCAGGCCCGGCGCCAGTTCGCCCGAAGCTTCCAGTTCTACACCGCTGCTCTTGTACGACATGCCGTCATACAGGTAACCGCCCAGGGAAGGGTTGAAACCTGAGTAGGTGGCAACGTTATCCTGCTTGGTATGAAATACCGCTGCCGAAACGTCCAGTTTCTTGTCCAGCAGATGCCCCTTGATCCCGGCCTCGTAGCTCTTGCCTTCCAGCGGGTCGAGCACCTGGCCCTGGGTATTGAGGTAGTACTGCGGGTTGAAAATCTTGGTGTAGCTGGCATACAGCGAGTACTGCGGCGTCAGGTCATAGACTACGCCAGCGTACGGGGTGACTTTGCCATGAATGCTCACGTCCCGCCCCGAACCGTAGTTTTCGCCGTCGCTGTCGGCACTGAGCATGCGCGCACCGACGATCAGGTGCAGGTCGTCGGTAAGGCTCAACCGCGTACCAGCGTAGAGGCTCTTCTGGCGGTCGGTGTAATTGGAGGTCGCGTCGGCATTGGCCATGTTGTAAGCAGGCTTGGGGATGACGCCGTTGAGGGCATCTTCCAGCGACACCGGGGTGTAGTACGAGGAGGTGCCGTACAGCGAGGTTTCCTGGGTACGGGAACGGGCCACGTTGGCGCCGAAGGTCAACTGGTGCTCGCGGCCGCCCAGGCTGAAAGGCCCGCTGAACGAGAGGTCGCCATCCAGCTCGCGGGTCTTGCCCTTGTAGTTGGAGGCCAGCCCGGTATAGCCGGTGCTAGAGGCGCTGTTGGCATAGATGTAGAACATGTCGGTGTCTTCGCGATGCTCCATGGCGGTTACGGTCAGCGTGGACTTCCAGTCATTGGCGAAGTGGTGCTGCCACTCGGCGAAGGCGCGACTGGTGCGTACATCCCAGTACACCCAGGGCTGGGCAATGTTGGCACTGGTGCTGCTGTAGTGCAGGGCGTTGCCGCTGCTGTCGGTCAGCGGCAGGGAGCCCCAGCTGGCACCGTTGGCATTGCTTTTCTGGTCTTCATAACCGACGGTCAGCGTGTCGTCGTCACTCAGGTCGAAGGCGAGCATGCCACTGAAGATGTTCTTTTCCCGGGAATAACGATCCATATAAGAGTTGCCCACTTCGTTGGCATAGATCACTCGCCCGCGCACATTGCCCGAATCGGTCAGCGGCCCGGAGACGTCGAGATCGACCCGGCGCTTGTCCCAGGAGCCGGCGCTGACGCTGACCTTGGCCTCAGGCTCATAGGTGGGGCGTTTGCGGATAAAGTTAACCGTGGCCGACGGGTTGCCAGTGCCGGTCATCAGGCCGTTGGCGCCGTGCAAGACATCAACCTGCTCGTAGGGTGCGGTGTCGATATCACCCACCAGCACGCCGCCGGTGAGCCCCATGCCCATGCCGTCGTACTGGAAGTTGGTGATGTCGAAACCGCGGGCAGTGAAGTAAGTCCGGTCGGTCTCGACCTTTTGCACGTTGACTCCGGGGGTACTGTCCAGCACATCGCGAATACTGTTGAGCTTGAAGTCGTCAAGTTGCTCGCGCTTGATGCTGGTGATGCCCTGGGGTGTTTGCCCGGCGGTGAGGTTCAATCGCGTCGTAGTGGCGGCGGGTTTGGCTTGATAGCCCGGTGGTGCATCTTCACTGTCGGCGGTGCCGGTGACGCTGGTGGAAGGCAGGTTCAAGGTGTATTCGTCGGCTGATGCCGAATTGAGCATGCCCAGTGCGACAAGTGTAAGGGCGGACGTCGGAAGGCTGAACAGTGAGCGCATGATCTGCGGATACTCCGGGCTGGAACTGCGTAAACGAGAATTAGTTACAAAGTTTTACATTTGTGCAAATGATAATCAATGCTCTTAACTATTCTTTACGCATTGTTGCAAAATCCTTGCTGCGGTCTTTTTATCGGGCACCTCGGCGCCTCGACCAAACGCCGCCTGCCGAGTATCTGCAAAATCTCGCCAACGGCTCTGCGTGAAGGCTATAAACTGTCAGCCTGTGTGGTTCCGGCTTGAAGCGTCGGAGCCGGTTCATCATCGATAGCGAGTAGTGCATTCATTAAATGAGCAACCCCACCTCTACCTCTAAAGCCAACTGGCAGCCTGTAATCGCGCTGGCGCTGGCCGCTTTTGTGTTCAATACCACCGAGTTTGTGCCGGTGGGGCTGCTGAGTGCGATTGGCGCAAGTTTTGACATGGCCACGGCCCGGGTCGGGCTGATGCTCACCATCTATGCCTGGGTGGTGTCACTGGCTTCCTTGCCGATCATGCTGGTGACGCGCAACGTTGAGCGGCGCAAGTTACTGCTGGTGCTGTTCGGGTTGTTTATCGCCAGTCATGTACTGTCGAGTCTGGCGACCAGCTTCGGCATTTTGTTGCTTAGCCGGATCGGCGTGGCGCTGTCCCATGCGCTGTTCTGGTCGATAACAGCCTCTCTGGCGGTGCGTCTGGCGCCTGAGGGCAAGCAGGTGCAAGCGCTGGGGTTGCTGGCCACCGGTACTTCGCTGGCGATGGTGATGGGGGTGCCCCTGGGCCGTTTGCTGGGCGAGGCCATGGGCTGGCGTACCACTTTTCTGGTGATCGCAGCGCTGGCGGTGTTGCTGGTGCTGTGGTTGGCGCGCACTTTGCCGTTGCTGCCAAGCCAGAATTCCGGCTCGCTCAGAAGCTTGCCGGTGCTGTTCAAGCGCCCTGCACTGGTGGCTGTGTATCTGTTGACGGCGGTGGTGATCACGGCGCAATTTACCGCGTACAGCTATATCGAACCCTTTGTGCAGAACGTGGCGGGTATGAGCGGCGCTACCGTGACCCTGATCCTGCTGCTCTTCGGCGGTGCGGGGATTTTCGGTTCGCTGTGTTTTAGCTGGTTCCACAAATACAGCCCGCTGGGCTTCCTGCTGACCGCTGTGGGCCTGATCGCGCTGAGCCTGCTGTTGCTGTTGCCGGCCAGCAACTGGATTGAATCCCTGGGGGTGTTGAGCATCATTTGGGGGATGGCGATCATGGGCTTTGGCCTGGCGATGCAGTCCAAAGTACTGACCCTGGCGCCGGACGCGACGGATGTGGCGATGGCGATGTTTTCCGGTATCTACAATATCGGCATTGGCGGCGGGGCATTGCTGGGCAGTTCGGTGGGCAGCCATTTCGGTTTTGCCTGGATCGGGCTGGCAGGTGGTTCGCTGGCGGGGCTGGCGTTGGTGTTCTACGCCTGGACCATGTACCGGCTAAACCGCAGCGCCGCACAGGCCTGACATACCGGGGCTTTGGCGCAAGGCTAGAGCCCCGGCAGGTTTACACGGCGTTCAGATGCTCATACAGAATCGTGGCGCCCACGATGATCAGCACCACACCCCCCACAATTTCTGCGCGCTTGCCGACCAGGCTGCCCAGCGCGCGACCCAGCATGGTGCCGATAATCACCATGGTCATGGTTGCCAGGCCGATGGCTGCTGCTGCCAGCCAGATATTGACGTCGACAAAAGCCAGGCCTACGCCTACTGCCAGTGCATCGATGCTGGTGGCGATGGCGGTGACCACCAGAATCCAGAAAGAGTGTTGCGACGGTTTGTCTTCGGGCATGTCTTCATCGGGTTTTACGCCGTTGTAGATCATGTACAGGCCCAAGCCCAGCAGCAGGGTAAAGGCGATCCAGTGGTCCCACTGAGTGACGTAGCTGCTGGCCGCCTGACCGATGGCCCAGCCGATCACAGTTGTAATGGCTTCGATCACACCAAAGATCAGGCCGGTGCGCAGGGCTTCGTTGAAACGCGGTTTATGCAGGCTTGAGCCTTTGCCGATGGCGGCGGCAAATGCGTCGGTAGACATGGCGAATGCCAGGAGAATCAGGGCAATTGGGTTCAATTCAGTCATCCAGCCGGGCTTGAGACAACGACATAACACTGCGCGCCCGACTTCAGCACAGGTATGACGTTGGTCTCGCAAATCCGTATGGATGCCATGGCCACGGCAGGTTGCCGAGAATGTTGACCAGAGCGCCGCCACTTGCATGACGGCCAGCTACTCCCCAAAGAGGGGGCAGACGTTAACAGAAAAACGGGGGGATTGGGAAAAGGCTAAATTTTGTGTAGGGTTATTCGTATGTGAGGCTGCGATCGGCGACGCAGATGCCAGCCTGTTTGAATGCAAGATTTACGGCCGACATTTTTTCTCTGTGGGAGCCGGGCTTGCCCGCGATGCAGGCACCTCGTGCTGGCTGGATGACCGAGGTGCTGCCATCGCGAGCAAGCCCGCTCCCACAAAAGATTGGCGTTGCTTCAAATTTTTGCTTCTGCTGTAGCCACTCGATTGTCCAGGCGCCGTAAATGCCGGCTATGTACCGGGCTTACCTGCCACCCTTTACGCCGATGTGCTGACCATCGACCCCGAACTGCCACTGCCCTGGGCCGTCAATGCTTGCAGCAAGGCTGCCGTCGCCGCCTGCAGCGCTGCTGCTGTCGCAGTCACCTGGGCCTGGGCTCCGGCCACGGCGGCGGCTTTACTGGCTTCGTTCTGGTCGCTGGCCTGGATGCTTTGCAGGGCCTGCATCTGCTGCTGAAGCTGCTTTTGCAGCTGCGCGATCTGTTTTTTCAGCTGCTTGACCGTGTCCGAACTGTCGTCATCACTGTCAGCCGCAGGCGCCGCATTAGCGTCTCGGGCCGCCCGTGGCTTGACCTGCTCGGTGGCCGTCGCGCCGGCATCACTCACGGCTGTGCTGTCCGTGGCCTTGCTGGCCGTGGCGGCGGGGGTGCTCTGAATATTCAGGCTCGATGCCAGGGGATTGATGCTGCCAACCATGTCGATGCGTCCTTTAGACTCGTTGTCCTACAGGACATCGGCAGGTTGCGCTGGCTCTTTAATAGCGCGGCGGAAAAAAGCCGGGCAAGCGCTCATATGCTTATGCAATAAAAGTATTTAAATTTAATTTCTTATATCTATAAAGTCATACCCCTGCGTACAGGTCGACCAATCGACGCGCCGCACGAAATGAACCAGCACGGGGCCACCGTGAGTTTCTGATCGATCTGCGCGCCATTGGGCGTGCCCTGCGTGGGAGTGATTTATGTCTGCACCGTCTGCCTCTGCGATTGCCGCGAGCATCGCGCCTCAAGCCTTTGAAATCCGTCCTTTCAGCGGCGCCGTGGGTGCCGAAATCATGGGTCTGGATCTGGCTTTGCCGGTCAATGACCAGGACTTTGCGCGTATCCATCGTGCTCATCTGCAGCATCACGTGGTGGTGTTTCGTGATCAGTGCATTACCCCGCAGCAACAGATCGACTTCAGCCGTCGCTTCGGCATCTTGCAGATCCATGTGCTCAAGCAATTTCTGCTGACCGGTCACCCGGAAATCCTTATCGTCTCCAACATCATCGAAAACGGCCAGTCCATTGGTCTGGGCGATGCAGGCAAGTTCTGGCATTCGGACCTGTCCTATAAAGAGCTGCCAAGCCTGGGCTCGATGCTGCATGCCCAGGAGCTGCCTGCCGAGGGCGGCGACACTCTGTTCGCCGATATGCACAAGGCCTGGGATGGCCTGCCTCAGGCCTTGCGCAAGGCGGTTGAAGGGCGTTCGGCTGCACATTCCTATACGGCGCGCTACAGCGAAAGCAAATTCGAGGGTAACTGGCGTCCGACCCTGACCCCGGAGCAACTGGCACAGGTGAACGAGGTGGTGCATCCAGTGGTGCGTACCCATCCGGAAAACGGCCGCAAGGCGCTGTTTGTCAGTGAGGGCTTTACCACTCGCATTGTCGGCCTGCCCGAGGACGAGAGCCGGCAGTTACTGGCCGAGCTTTACGCCCATAGCGTGCAGGAGCAGAACATCTATCGCCATCAGTGGCAGCCCCATGACCTGGTGTTCTGGGACAACCGTTCGCTGATCCATCTCGCCGCCGGATGCCCAAGCCATCTGCGCCGCAAGCTGTATCGCACCACCATCCAGGGCAACGCGCCTTTCTGATTGACTGATTTCAAGGAGCATTGCCATGCCCGCATCCCTCAAAACCGTGGCCGCAAGTCTGGGCCTGAGTCTTAGTCTGCTTGCCGGCAGCCTTGTGGCACCGAACGTCGCCCATGCCGAAGGCGAAATCCGTATCGCCGAGCAGTTCGGCATTGTTTACCTGTTGCTCAACGTGGTGCGCGATCAAAACCTGATCGAGAAGCACGGTAAGGAGGAGGGCATCGATATCAAGGTCGACTGGACTCAGTTGTCAGGTGGCGCGGCAGTCAATGATGCCTTGTTGTCCGGCTCCATCGATATTGCCGGGGCCGGAGTCGGCCCGCTGTTGACCATCTGGGACCGCACTCATGGCAGGCAGAACGTCAAGGCCGTGGCCTCGCTGGGCAACTTCCCGTACTACCTGCTGAGCAATAACCCGCAGGTCAAAACCATCGCCGACTTCACCGAAAAAGACCGTATCGCGGTACCGGCCGTGGGCGTTTCAGTGCAGTCGCGCTTCCTGCAATACGCCGCTGCCAAACAGTGGGGCGACAAGGACTTCAACCGGCTGGACAAGTACACCATCGCCGTCCCGCATCCGGATGCCACCGCTGCGCTGATCGCAGGTGGTACGGAGCTGAGCGGGCATTTTTCCAACCCGCCGTTCCAGGATCAGGCGCTGAAAAATCCAAATGTGCATGTGGTGCTCAACACCTACGACTTGCTCGGCCCCAATTCCCCAACGGTGCTGTTTGCCACCGAGAAGTTCCGTAGCGACAACCCGAAAACCTACAAGGCCTTTATCGAGGCCCTGGCTGAAGCCGCCGAGTTTGCCCAGAACGACAAGGGCGCGGCCGCTGACACTTATATCCGCGTGACCAAGGCCAATATCGACCGCGCCGAGTTGCTTAAAATCATCGACAACCCGCAGTACGAGTTCAGCGTAACGCCGAAAAATACCTATCCGCTGGCCGAGTTCTTGTACCGCGTGGGTGCGATCAAAAACAAACCTGACTCCTGGAAGGATTACTTCTTCCAGGACGCAAAACCGTTGCAGGGGAGCTGACAATAATGAATGCCTCCGTGCAAGGCCACACGGCCAGCCACTTGAATGCAACAGGGCCAGCCCTGTTGTCGGTCGACCAGGTCAGCCTTGAATACCGCACGCCGCAGCGTGTGGTGCGGGCGACTCATCAGGTCAGCTTTGAAATCGATCCGGCCGACCGTTTCATCCTGCTTGGACCTTCGGGATGCGGCAAGTCGACCTTGCTCAAAGCTGTGGCCGGTTTTCATGCTCCCTGTGAAGGGCAGATCCGCCTGCAGGGCCAACCCGTCACCGCCCCGGGGCCTGACCGCATGGTGGTGTTCCAGGAGTTCGACCAGTTGCCACCCTGGAAAACGCTCAAGCAAAACGTGATGTTCCCGTTGCTGGCGTCGAAAACCTTGCCTCGGCGCGAGGCCGAGGAGCGGGCTCTGCATTATCTGGACAAGGTCGGTCTGGCGGCATTTGCCGATGCTTACCCGCACACCTTGTCCGGTGGCATGAAGGCCCGGGTGGCGATTGCCCGTGCCCTGGCCATGCAGCCGAAAATCCTGTTGATGGACGAACCCTTTGCAGCTCTCGACGCCCTGACCCGACGCAAGATGCAGGAAGAATTGCTGCTGCTCTGGGAGGAGGTGCGCTTTACCTTGCTGTTTGTCACCCACTCCATCGAAGAGGCGCTGGTGGTCGGCAACCGTATCCTGCTGCTGTCGCCGCATCCGGGGCGGGTGCGGGCCGAGATCAACAGCCATCAGTACAACCTGCACAGCCTTGGCGGTGCGCAATTTCAGCACACGGCGCAGCGCATCCATCGGCTGCTGTTTGATGAAGCGCACGCCGGTACCGACGAACAACCGCTGAATTTCGCCGATATCCGTATCGCTTATTGAGCTGTGGAGGATTGTCCGATGAATCAATCATCATCTGTACGCCAGGAATATGAAGTGGTCCTGGAACCGCTGCTAAGTGTGCCGCTGGAGCGCCAATTGCCGTTGAGCCAGCGTCTGTGGCAGCAGGGCTGGTTACGTAAAAGTCTGATCCTGATCGTGCTGGCTGTGCTTTGGCAACTGGTGGCGCGCTATCAGGACAACGACCTGCTGCTGCCGACGTTTTTGCAAACAGCCAGTGCGCTGTATGACGGCCTGATCAGCGGCGAGTTGCTGAGCAAGGTGGGTATTTCCCTGGTGGTACTGCTCAAGGGCTATCTGATCGGCATCGTGCTGGCGTTTGCCCTGACCACGCTGGCGGTTTCGACTCAGTTGGGCCGTGATCTGCTGAGTACCCTGACTTCGATGTTCAACCCGCTGCCGGCGATTGCCCTTTTGCCGCTGGCGCTGCTGTGGTTCGGCCTGGGGCAGAACAGCCTGATTTTCGTGCTGGTGCATTCGGTGCTCTGGGCCCTGGCCCTGAACACCTATGCCGGGTTTCTCGGGGTGTCGGAGACCCTGCGCATGGCCGGGCGCAATTACGGGCTGAAGGGAATTCGCTTTGTGCTGTTTATTCTTATTCCGGCGGCGCTGCCTTCGATCCTTGCCGGTCTGAAAATCGGCTGGGCCTTTGCCTGGCGCACGCTGATCGCCGCCGAGCTGGTGTTTGGTGCCACCAGCGGCAAGGGCGGCCTGGGCTGGTATATCTTCCAGAACCGCAACGAGCTGTACACCGACAAGGTGTTCGCCGGGCTGGCGGTGGTGATTCTGATCGGCCTGCTGGTGGAGAACCTGGTGTTCGATACCCTGGAGCGCGTCACGGTCAAGCGCTGGGGCATGCAACGCTGACCAGCAAAACCGAGTGGGAGCGAGCCTGCTCGCGAACGACCTGTCTCTTATACACATCT
>NZ_JASJWL010000017.1:0-80026 GCF_035019225.1 Pseudomonas sp. CCC4.1
CCCCGGGCCTCGCAAAAAACCACCACGTGGGGCCCCCCCCCTCCCGGCAACGGGCCCCCGCCCGCTGCCCCGCTCCCACAGGGACGGTCAACGTTTAGCCTTCAACCAGCTTAATACCCCTAACCCTGCCGCACGACCACTGGCAAAACAGCCCGTGAGCAGGTAGCCGCCGGTGGGTGCTTCCCAATCCAGCATCTCGCCTGCACAAAACACGCCGGGTAATTGCCTGAGCATCAGATTTTCATCCACAGCCTCGAACCGCACGCCACCGGCGCTGCTGATGGCTTCGTCCAAGGGGCGGGCTTTTATCAGCTTCAACGGTAGCGCCTTGATGGCCTGAGCCAGTTGCGCCGGGTCATTGAAGCATTCTGCAGGCGCCAGCTCGCGCAACAGCGCCGCTTTTACCCCATCAATCCCCAGCTGGCTGTGCAAATGCTTGCTCATCGAGCGTGAGCCGCGGGGTTTGGCCAAGGCTACCTGGATTTTATCCACAGGCTTGCCCGGCAGCAGGTCGATCAGGATCGTCGCTTCACCCTGTTGATTGATCGCTTCACGAATCGGCGCCGACCAGGCGTAAATCAAGCTGCCTTCAATGCCTGTGGCGGTAATCACGCATTCGCCCAGGCGCGGCGTGCTGTGTTCCAGGGCAATGGCGATGTTTTTCAGCGGGGCGCCGGCGAACTTGCTGCGCAGCACCTCGCTCCAGCCCGCCACATCAAACCCGCAATTGCTCGGCTGCAAGGGGGCCAGGTCAACGCCGCGCTCAGCCAGCAAGGGCATCCAGGCACCGTCCGAGCCCAGTCGCGCCCAACTGCCACCGCCCAGGGCCAGCAGCACCGCGTCGGGGTTGAGCTGCTTTTGGCCTTCGGGACTGTCCACCAGCAACTGGCCATCGGCCTGCCAACCCAGCCAGCGGTGGCGGGTGTGGATAACTACACCGGACTCGCGCAGGCGCTTGAGCCATGCGCGCAGCAGCGGCGCGGCTTTCATATCGGTGGGGAACACCCGGCCGGAACTGCCGACAAAGGTTTCGATCCCCAACTCATGAATCCACTGGCACAACGCATCGGCATCGAAGGCGCGCAGCAACGGTGCCATCTGCGGTGCGCGTTCGGCGTAGCGCGACAGGAAGGCCGGGTAGGCTTCGGAATGGGTGATATTCATGCCGCCGACCCCGGCCAGCAGAAACTTGCGGCCCACCGACGGCATGCCATCGTAGAGATCGACCTTCACCCCAGCCTGACTCAACACTTCGGCGGCCATCAAACCGGCGGGGCCACCGCCAATAATGGCGACGTGACGGGAAGGGAGTGTGGAGGGTTCAGTCATGGCAGGGCTGCAAATCGGCGAAATAGGCCGGGCATTCTACCTGACTGGGCGGAGCAGATCCCCTGTAGCAGCAGCCTTCGTCCCTCGGCAGCTGTTACAGAGATAGCGATGGCTGTACGAAAAACATACAGCCTTCTGGAGGCCATGTTCTCTGTGCCCTGCAGGCGCTTTCACTCAGGTTATCCACAGGCAGTTCCACAGGCATTGTGGGTAAAATCACACCTCAGTGACAACCTGATGACAGCCAGACCTTCTGTGCACTGTGATGCAATATTCCGTGGCGGCGCGCCAGGGCCTTGCGATCCTTGCTGTATCCGCCGCCAATCACCCCGACCACCGGTATGTCGCGACCCAGACAATGGCGCATCACGCTCTCGTCACGGGCCGCCACACCTTCATCGGTGAGCTTCAAATAGCCCAGGGCGTCGTCTTTATGCACATCGACCCCGGCGTCATACAGCACCAGATCCGGTTGATACAACGGCAGCAGGTAATTGAGCGCCTCGTCCACCACTTGCAAATATTCAGCATCGCCCATACCCATAGGCAGGCCGATGTCCCAGTCGCTTTGCGCCTTGCGTGCCGGAAAGTTTTTTTCGCAGTGCAGGGAAACGGTAATGGCATCCGGCGTATGTTCAAGAATTCGCGCAGTACCGTCGCCCTGATGCACATCGCAGTCAAAAATCAGTACGCGGTTTACCCGGCCGCTTTCCAGCATATAGCGGCTGATGATCGCCAGATCGTTGAAGATGCAAAAACCCGCCGGGTGATCGTAGTGCGCGTGATGAGTGCCGCCCGCCAGATGGCAGGCCAGGCCGTGCTCAAGCGCCTGCTCGGCGGCCAGCAGAGATCCGCCCACGGCGCGAACGGTACGTCGCGCCAGTGCCTCGCTCCAGGGCAGGCCCAGGCGGCGTTGATCTTCGCGGGCCAGCTCGCCTGCCATATAGCGCTCGATATAGCTGCGGTCATGGGCCAGGGCGAGGATATCCACAGGGCATAATTCGGGACGCAGCAGCTCTGCATCAAGGGTCAGCCCGGAGTCGACCAGGTGATCGCGTAACAGGCGGAACTTATCCATAGGAAAACGATGCTCCGCTGGGAACTGCGGGCTGTAGTCATCGTGGTAAATCAGCGGCACTGGCATAGGGATTTTCGCGTCGTAACGAGCGCTGGATATTACCAGCGCTGTACACTCTCATCATATGTAAAGCCCGGTAACAAATCGGAGAGGACGGATGGAGCAGATCAAAGAGCTCGAAAGTGCCCGTTTGCACTTGCGCCCCTGGCGTGACACAGACTTGCCCGAGTTCGCTGCCATGTGCGCCGACCCTCAGGTGATGCGCTATTTTCCGGCGCCCCTGAGCCGCCTTGAAAGCGCCGCGCTGATTGGCCGGGTTCGTGGTCACTTTGCCGAATATGGCTACGGGGTATGGGCATTGGAGCGCAAGGATACTGGTGCCTTTATCGGCTTTACCGGGCTGATGAATGTGTCGTTCGAGGCGCCGTTTACCCCTGCCGTAGAAATCGCCTGGCGTCTGGCTCCCGAACACTGGGGCCTGGGTTACGCCAGTGAGGCTGCCTGGGCCGTGTTGCGCTGCGCCTTTGATCGTCTGGCCCTGGACCAGGTGGTGTCGTTTACCAGCGAGCTGAACCTGCCCTCGCAAAAAGTCATGCAGGCGATTGGCATGCAGCACGATGTCGACGGTGATTTTGAACACCCCTTGCTGCCCGCAGGCGACCCGCTCAGACCCCATGTGCTGTACCGGATCACGCGGGCACAGTGGCTGGAAACCCTGCACGGCTAGGCGGTGTGTTTAGCGGCGCAAGCCGAAAATTTTGACCTGCGTAACGAAGATTACGACGGTAATGCTCTGTGTGAGGAGAATCTGAATGAGCCAAGTGTTGGATGATCTGGTCAATTTGCTGACCCTGGAACCGATCGAAGAGAACCTCTTTCGCGGCAGCAGTCAGGACTTGGGCTTTCGCCAGTTGTTCGGTGGTCAGGTGCTCGGTCAATCGCTGTCGGCCATGAGCCAGACGGTTGAAGACGCCCGCCATGTGCACTCCATGCACGGCTATTTCCTGCGCCCTGGTGATGCCGGTTTGCCCGTGGTGTATCAGGTTGATCGCGTGCGGGACGGCGGCAGCTTCAGCACGCGCCGGGTGACCGCGATCCAGAAGGGCCAGCCGATTTTTACCAGCAGCGCCTCGTTTCAGTACGACGAAGGCGGTTTTGAACACCAGACGACTATGCCTGACGTTGTGGGCCCTGAGAATCTGCCCTCGGAACTGGACATGATGCGCCTGCGTGCGCACCTGATCCCCGAGTCGATGCGGGAAAAACTGCTGTGCGCCAAGCCTATCGAGTTCCGCCCGGTGGTAGGAGAAGACCCGTTCAACCCCAAGGTTACTGATCCGATCAAGTACGTGTGGTTTCGCGCCGACGGCACCTTGCCCGATACCCCGGCGCTGCATAAGTACCTGCTGGCCTACGCCTCGGACTTCGGCTTGTTGACCACGTCCTTGCTGCCCCATGGCAAAGGGGTATGGCAAAACGATATGCAGGTCGCCAGCCTTGATCACGCACTGTGGTTCCATGCCGACCTGCGTGCCGATGACTGGTTGCTCTACGCCATGGACAGTCCATGGGCGGGCAATTCCCGTGGATTCTCCCGTGGCAGTGTCTACAACCGCGCTGGCCAACTGGTGGCTTCGGTCACGCAGGAAGGGTTGATCCGCCATCGCAAGGACTGGGTATGACACTCAAGGACGTCAAACACTGGGTTTTCGACATGGACGGCACCCTGACTGTTGCCGTGCATGACTTTGCCCTGATCCGCCGTGAGCTGGAGATCCCGGCGGATGCCGATATCCTCACTCATCTCAACGGCCTGCCCACCGAGGTGGCGGCGGCCAAACACGCCTGGCTGCTGGAGCATGAACGCGAGCTGGCACAGGCCTCCACTGCCGCGCCGGGCGCGGTTGAGCTGGTGCGCGACCTGGCGGCTCGTGGCTGTCGTCTGGGGATACTGACCCGAAATGCCCAGGAGCTGGCGCATATCACCCTCAAGGCCATTGGCCTGGGCGAATGCTTTGCGCCCGAGGATGTACTGGGCCGGGACAACGCGGCGCACAAACCCGACCCGGACGGCCTGCTGCAACTGGCGCGGGCATGGGATGTAGCAGCGGCGAACATGGTAATGGTGGGGGATTACTACTTTGACCTGGCGTGTGGTCGCGCGGCAGGCAGCAAAACCGTACTGGTCAATGTTCCTGAAAACCCGTGGCCGGAACTGACCGACTGGCATGCCAAAGACTGCTACGCGCTGCGCCGGTTGCTCGGTTAACGAAATACGCGTAGCAGCTGCCGAAGGAACGAGGCTGCGTTCGACGGCGACGCCGTCGTAAATCCAGGCACCGCGGAGAGTCAGTTAAACCGTGCACTCAGACTTCACGATCGCTTTGCAATCGAACGCAGCCTCGTTCCTTCGGCAACTGCTACACAGGGTGCTCTTACTCGCCAAACAACGCCTTCTGACCTTCAGGCGAGGTAAACATCTGATCGCCGTTGTGCCCCACCCCGGGCACTTCAATCAACCGTTGATTGAGCCCTTGTGGATGGCGCTGGGTCAAATACTCAAAGTAGTTCTTGCCCCTTACCAGCCTGAACGCCCCCTGGGCCTCGGCTTCGCAGCCTTTATCAAGCGCCGGGTGGTTGGGGTCGATGTCCTTGGCGCCTAGCAGATAGGTAATGTCGCGCTCTATATAGGCCTGTTCCAACTGTCGGTGTTTTTGCCCATCTGCGTAGGCTGGCAGATCCTTGAGCCCGTATTTCCAGGTATTGAAGCCCGGGCAGTTTGCAGCATCAAAGGTCGGAATCGGTCGCTGTGCATTGAAGTAGGCATAAGAAGACGGGTTGGCCACTACATAGCGCACCTTGATCCCGTCTGCCTGCAAGGCCTTGTCGGCCTGGGTGGTCAGGGCATAGCGCTGCACCACTTGGGCGCCGCCGGAGTGCCCGGCAATCACCACCTCGCGCAAGGCCGGGAAGCGCTTGCGGTCATCAAGACGCTCAAGGATCTGATCCAGTGCCGCGTAGGAACTCAGTGCCTGTGGGCTCACAGCAGGGGCACCGGCCATCCAGTCATTGGCATGCCAGCGCAGCACATTGTCGGGCAAGGTATGGCGCGAGCCATCGCTTTCATTGAGAAACTGCGGTGCAATGACCAGGGTTGTGGGCAGCTGCCCGGCCTGCGTCGCGGCTTGCTCGGCGCTGTGTAAATACGTCTCGGCGTTGCGCAGACGACCATGAATCACGATCAGTGCGCGTTGCACCTGAGGCAGTGGCTGTTTCCAGTCCTGACTCACCCCGACACTCAACTCGCCGGGGCCGATCTTGAGATGTTCGGGGCTGAGTTCTTTAACTCCGTGCTCGGCTGCTTGAACCACAGAGCAGGCCAGCATCAGGCCCATTAATGAAGCGATAGAGCGTATTCCCATTTAAAGCCTCGCTGCCGAGAAGGTATCGCACTGGTTGATATTGCCTTGGGCAAAACCGGTCTTGAACCACTTCACCCGTTGTGCCGATGTGCCGTGGGTAAAAGAGTCCGGCATCACACGGCCCTGGCTTTGCTGCTGCAAGCGATCATCGCCAATGGCATTGGCGGCGTTCAAGGCCGATTCTATATCGCCTGCTTCCAGCCAATTGTGACGTTTTTGCGCAAGGTTGGCCCACACCCCGGCCAGACAGTCGGCCTGCAATTCCTGGCGCACCAGCAAGCCACCATCGCCTTCCATACGTTTGCCTTGTTGACGGGCCATCTGCATTTTCGACGACACGCCCAGCAAGGTCTGCACATGATGGCCAACTTCGTGAGCGATCACATAAGCCTGGGCAAAATCGCCAGCAGCCTTGAAGCGTTGGGCCATTTCCTGGAAGAAACTCATATCCAGATAGACCTTCTGGTCGGCCGGGCAATAAAACGGCCCGCTGGCAGCTGTTGCAAAGCCGCAGGCCGAATTGATCTGGCCGCGAAACAGCACCAGGGTCGGGTCTTTATAGCTGCGTCCGGCTTGCTGAAACACTTGGCGCCAGGTGTCCTCTGTGTCACCCAGAATCGCCCGTACAAAATCGGCCTGCTCGTCATTGGCCGCCGGTGCGCGACCGGCTGGCTGGGTGACCTGAGGCGAAGACTGTTCGGTGAGCTGGCCGCTTAACTGTCCGAGGATCTGCATGGGGTCCTGCCCGGTCAACAAACCGATGCCAACAATCACCACCACGGCCATCAAACTCAGACCTTTGCCGCCGCCTAACCGCATCCCGCCACCACCACCGGTGCCTTGATCGCGTACGTCTTCGACATTATCGCTACGTCGACCTTTTTTCCAAAGCATGGGGGAGTCCTCTGATAAATCGTGTGTTCAAGTGTTGTTGCTGAGTCGGGACAATGCCAGCCCGGCTGTCAGACGTTTCTTGGGTGGGGGGGGCGAGTATGGCATTGCGCTAAAAAGACCTGAACGCCTTAATACAGTTCCGGGCATCGGGCTGAAGTGGTTGAATACGCCACGCCAATCCCCGCCCCGGAGTTGTTAGCCCTGTGAATATCGATACCCGTATCAAGTACCGCCACCTCGTATGCTTTTTGGAGATGGCGCGCCAGGGCAGCCTGGCGCGGGCGGCGGATGTGCTGGCGGTAAGCCAGCCAGCGATGTCAAAAACCCTCAAGGAGCTTGAGGAGTTACTGACGGTCAGCCTGTTTGTACGCAGTAAAAGCGGGGTCACCCTGACCGAGGCCGGGGTGGCCTTTCTGCGTTATGCGACACCTTCGGTGCAGGCCTTGCGGGAAGGTGTGAATGCTCTGCGGGGTGGCGAATACGTGGGCGGTACGGTGCGTCTGGGGGTGTTGTCGACGGTAGAAAGCCTGCTGATACCCGAGTTGGTGCAGCGCCTGCACGCCAGGCATTCGTCGCTGGTGGTGAGCGTCGTGACCGGGCCCAGCGCCTATCTGTTATCGCAGTTACGGGTAGGCGATGTCGATTTGGTAGTGGGGCGCATGACCGATAGCCCGGAAATTCAGGGTATGAATTTTGAGCATCTCTACAGCGAATCCATGACCCTGGTGGTGCGCGCAGATCACCCCTTGATCCGGGGACCGCTGGACCGCAGCCAGCTGGAAAATTACCCGCTGGTTTTGCCATTGGCCAACACCACCATTCGCACCTTTGCCGACAGCCTGTTTGTGCAGTGCGGCATCAGCCAGTCCCGCCAGCGCCTGGAAACCCTGTCGATCACCCTCAGCCGGCGTTATGTGCTGCGCAACGATGCGGTGTGGATCGCCCCGCTGGATGCCGTGCGCCTGGACCTGGCCAGTGGCGAGCTGCAAGAAATCGACCTGGGCCAGCGTGAGCCGGGCGGTTCGATCGGTATTTGCAGCAACGCCCATGTGCCGATGTCGGTGGCAGCGCAAGGGTGTGTCGAGGTTTTGCGTGAATTGGGCCAAGCTTACGGCGAAGGCATTTATCCATAACCATTTGGTTATGGATAGGCCTGGCCTTTTCAATAGTCGTTACGCCCCTGTTGGTTAAAACTGGCGCCCAGCCTTTATAAAAACAACAGGAGATCGACATGTCTGATGCAGACAGCCGGCGCTTTATCATCCGTGACCGCAACTGGCACCCCAAAGCTCTGACCCCTGACTACAAGACTTCCATTGCCCGTTCCCCGCGTCAGGCGCTGGTGAGCATCCCGCAATCGGTGAGTGAGACCAGCGGGCCTGACTTTTCCCACCTTAAGTTCGGCAAGTTCGACAACGACTTGCTGCTGAATTTCAATAATGGCGGTTTGCCGATAGGCGAGCGGATCATCCTGGCAGGTCGCGTGCGCGATCAATATGGCAAGCCGATTCCTCATACCTTGGTGGAAATCTGGCAGGCCAACGCTGGCGGTCGGTATCGTCACAAGAACGACCGCTACCTGGCGCCGCTGGACCCAAACTTCGGCGGCGTGGGCCGCACCTTGACCGACAGTGAAGGTTATTACAGCTTTCGCACTGTCAAGCCAGGGCCTTACCCGTGGCGTAACGGGCCTAATGACTGGCGCCCGGCGCATATCCACGTTTCCATCAGTGGCCCCTCGATTGCCACGCGCCTGATTACCCAGCTGTACTTCGAAGGTGATCCGATGATCCCCATGTGCCCGATCGTCAAATCGATTACCAACGCCGATGCCGTGCAGAGCCTGATTGCCCGGTTGGACATGGGCGCGGCCAATCCGATGGATTGTCTGGCCTATCGTTTTGACATTGTGCTGCGCGGTCAGCGCCAGACTCACTTCGAAAACTGCTGAGGAGCCCCGTCATGCCTATCGAACTGCTACCGGAAACCCCATCGCAAACTGCTGGCCCCTACGTGCATATCGGCCTGGCGCTGGCTGCGGCCGGCAACCCGTCGCGTCCAGAGGAAATCTGGAGCGAAATGGCCAGACCCGATGCTGCGGGCGAGCATATTGTGCTGTTTGGCAACGTTTATGACGGTAATGGCCACCTGGTGCGCGACTCTTTTCTGGAGCTTTGGCAAGCCGACCATAAAGGGGTCTATGACGAAAACTTCGACTCGGAAAAAGCCTTCAACAGCTTTGGTCGCACCGCCACCACCTTCGATGCGGGTGAGTGGACACTCAATACCATCAAGCCGGGCGTGGTGAACAACGCAGCTGGCGTGCCGATGGCGCCGCATATCAACGTGTCGCTGTTTGCCCGGGGTATCAACATCCATTTGCAGACGCGGCTGTACTTTAGCGATGAGCCAGAAGCCAATGCCAAGTGCCCGGTGCTTAACCTGATCGAACAGCCGCAACGGCGTGAAACCCTGATCGCCCAGCGTTGCGAAGTAAATGGCAAAACGGCCTATCGGTTTGACATCCGCATTCAGGGCGAAGGCGAGACGGTGTTCTTCGACTTTTAAAAGGATATGAGGCAAATGCAAAATCTGTAGCAGCTGCCTCGTTCCTTCGGCAGCTGCTACGGGAATTATGTGCGGCTGCGCCGCTGCTGCCACGCCGCCGCCAACCCGCTGGCACAGATAATCGCAATACCGACCCGGCTGGCCAGATCTGGTGTGTGGTCAAATAGCAACCAGCCCAATATCCCCGAGAATACGATCTGGCAGTAACTGAATGGCGCCAGCAATGCCGGTGCAGCAACGCGAAACGATTGGGTCAGCAGCAAGTGCGCAGTCATGCCCAGGCTGCCCAAAGCCAGCATTTGCAGGCCGTGGGTCAGGGTTGGCGTTTGCCAGAAAAAAGGCACCAGCGCACTCATCACCAGCACATTGAACAGCCCGGCAAAAAAGTTGCTGGTGGTAGGGCTGTCGTACGCGCTGAGTTTGCGCGTGAGGATTTGATAGCAGCTAAAGCACAACGCCGCCGCCATCGGCAGTAACACCGCTGGGGTAAACAGTTCGCCACCCGGGTGGATGATGATGACCACGCCGATAAAGCCGCACACCACCGCCAACCATTGCCCCCGCGTGACCGTCTCGCCCAGCAGCGGCCCGGACAAGGCCGCCACCAGCAGCGGTGCCAGAAAGTTGACCGCGGTATTTTCAGCCAGCGGGATAAACAGCAAGCCATAGGTGAAGAACAGGCCCGAACCCAGCAGGCAGATAGCCCGCAACACCTGAAGCAAAGGCCGTTTGCTGCGCAGTACACGCAACCCCGACTGCGGCAGAAAGATCCCTGCCATCAATACGGTATGCACCAGGTAACGTGCCCACACCACCATCACCACCGGGTAAAAACCACTGAGGTACTTGGACAGCGCATCATGGCTGGAGAACAGCGCTGTGGCCGTCACAATCAGCAAGATGCCCTTCAAGGGTTGGTTCACCCCCGAAAGGGGTGTGGGTAATGTCATCGAATACCTCGGTGTTCTATGCGCTAAACCTGCGGGATTTTTCGCGGTGCCATGAAGTACATCCACACTAACGCAATGAAGTACATCGCTGGAATCATGGTGAACAGCAAGGTGTAATTATTGTTGGTGACCGTCAGCACATAGCCCACGAACTGGGTCATAAACATCCCGCCGATCGCAGCGCACATGCCGCCAAAGCCGAACACGGTGCCCATCATGTGCTTAGGTGTGTAGTCCATCACCATGCTCCACACGTTGGCCGTCCAGGCCTGGTGCGCACCCAGGGCCAGGGCAATGGCGCCCACTGCGACCCACAGCTGGCTGGAGCCTGCGGCCATCACCACGCCGATGATGCTGATGGCACACAACAGCATCGACACCAGGCGCGCCTTGACTGCCGCCATGCCGCGTTTGATCAGAACCGATGACAGGATCCCGCCGCCCACACTGCCGAAATCGGCAGTGATGTAGATGATGATCAGCGGGATGCCCATTTGCGTCACGCTGATGCCCAGGTTGTATTGCTGGTTCAGGAACGGCGGCAGCCAGTACAGGTAGAACCAGAACACCGGTGCCGTCATGGCGTAGGACAAGGCGAAGGCCCAGGTACCGCGCATCTTGAGGATGGTGCCGAACGAGACGGTGGTTTGCTCAGGCTCTTTCTCTTGTTGGATGTAGTCCAGCTCGGCCTTGGTGACGGTCGGGTGCTCTTCCGGGTTGTAGTACTTCAAACCCCAGAAGATCAGCCAGATACCGCCCAAGGCTGCCATGCACAAAAAGGCCGCCTGCCAGCCCCACACATGCAGTACCAGCGGCAACATCATCGGCGTGAACATGGCGCCTACGTTGGTGCCGGCGTTGAAGATGCCGCTGGCCACGGCGCGCTCGCTGGCCGGGAACCACAGGCGCGTGGTTTTTACGCAGGCCGGGTAATTGGCGGCTTCAGTGATGCCTAGGATAAAGCGGCAGATCATAAAGCCCACCGCCGAAGTGGCCAGGCCATGGGCGCCGGTGGCCAGGCTCCACAGCAACACGGCGCAGAAGAACACGCGCTTGACCCCGACACGGTCGATCAGTCGGCCTTGCAGCACGAAGCCGATGGCGTAGCCCACCTGAAACCAGAAGTTGATGTTGGCGTAATCCATCGCCGTCCAGCTCATCTCCTTGGCCAGGATCGGTTGCATTACGCCCAGGGCAGCACGGTCGATAAAGTTGAGGGTGGTGGCGAAAAACACCAGTGCGAGCATGCCCCAACGGGTTTTGCCAGTCGCCAGGGTGCCGCGAATCTTGTCACCGATTCCTGCGTTTGGAGCATGGGCAGAAGTGGTGCGTGCAGTCGGAGAAGGGACCATGGATGTTTACCCGTTTCTTGGAATTTTTATGTGGTGTTGCACAACAAGTGACGCAGGGAGTACGGGCTTGATGGTGGCGAGTGGACAAAAAGTCGTCAATTCAAGATAGGCCATATTGTTCGATAATCGCACGAAAAACTAACCGGTTGGTACAGATTGGTTGCTCAATAATAGGGCGCCCTTAATAATCAAGCCATTAAGAAATGCCGTCGCCTGCAGGCTGCGCCAATCCTGGGAGTTATAAATGAAGCGTTCGATCGCCACGGTTTCCTTGAGCGGCACCCTGCCGGAGAAGCTCGATGCCATTGCGGCGGCAGGTTTTGACGGGGTCGAAATTTTTGAAAACGACCTGCTGTATTATGACGGCAGCCCCCGAGAGGTGCGTCAGATATGTACCGATCTGGGGTTGGAAATAAGCCTGTTTCAGCCGTTTCGTGATTTTGAAGGCTGCCGCCGCGACCGTTTGGCCCGCAACCTCGACCGCGCCGAACGCAAGTTTGACCTGATGCAGGAACTGGGCACCGATCTGGTGCTGGTGTGCAGCAATGCCGCAACGGATTCGGTGGGTGACCGGCAGATTCTGCTCGATGACCTGAGCCTGCTCGCCGAGCGCGCCGGGGCGCGCAATCTGCGTATTGGTTACGAAGCCCTGGCCTGGGGCCGTCATGTCAACACCTGGCAACAGGTCTGGGACCTGGTGCGCGAGGTCGATCACCCCAACCTCGGCGTATTGCTCGACAGCTTCCACACCCTGTCCCTCAAGGGTGACCCGAGTGGCATTGCGCAGATTCCGGGTGACAAAATCTTCTTTGTACAGATGGCAGACGCCCCGATTCTGGCGATGGATGTGCTGGAGTGGAGCCGTCACTTCCGCTGTTTCCCGGGGCAGGGCGAGTTCGATCTGCCAGGCTTCCTGGCACCGATCATACAAAGTGGCTACACCGGGCCGCTGTCGCTGGAGATCTTCAACGACGGTTTTCGCGCCGCTCCGCCCCGCGCCAATGCGGCCGATGGCTTGCGTTCGTTGCTGTATCTGGAAGAGAAAACCCGCGAGCGGCTTGCCCTGCAAAATGCCCCGGTCGCTACCTTGGAGCCACTGTTCGCCCCGCCCGCTGCCAGTTCGTACGATGGCATCGAGTTTCTCGAATTTGCCGTGGATGAAAGCCAGGGCGCGCAACTGACCCACTGGCTTGAGCGCCTGGGTTTCAGCAAGGCCGGGCAGCACCGCTCAAAAAATGTGAGCTTGCTGCGCCAGGGTGATATCAACCTGATCCTCAACGCCGAACCCTATTCTTTTGCCCATAACTTTTTTGAGGCCCACGGTCCGTCTTTATGTGCCACTGCCATTCGGGTGCAAGACAGTGCCAGCGCACTGGCCCGTGCCGTGGCCTACAAGGGGCAGCCTTATCGCGGGCTGGTCGGCCCTAACGAACTGGAGCTGGCGGCAGTGCGTGCGCCCGATGGCAGCCTGATTTATCTGGTGGACAAAGACGCTACCGGCAAGCCGTTGTATGAATCTGACTTCAACCTCACGTCAGCCCCATCACCCCAGGGCGGCCTTAAACGCATCGATCATATGGCGATGGCATTACCCGCCGACAGCCTCGACAGCTGGGTACTGTTCTATAAGAGCCTGCTGGATTTCGAAGCCGATGACGAAGTGGTGCTCCCCGACCCCTATGGTCTGGTAAAGAGCCGCGCGCTGCGTAGTCGTTGCAGCTCGATTCGCTTGCCGCTGAATATCTCCGAGAACAGAAACACCGCCATCTCACATGCTCTGTCGAGTTATCGCGGCTCGGGTGTGCACCATATCGCCTTTGAGTGTGACGACCTGTTCGCCGAAGTCAGCCGCGCCAAAGCCGCAGGCGTGCCGCTGCTGGATATCCCGCTCAATTATTACGACGACCTGGCTGCACGCTTCGATTTCAATGACGAATTCCTGAGCAAACTGGCCTATTTCAACGTGCTGTATGACCGCGATGCCCAGGGTGGCGAGCTGTTTCATGTGTACACCGAGGCGTTTGAAGGGCGGTTTTTCTTCGAGCTGCTGCAACGCAAAAATGGCTATGCCGGGTATGGCGCGGCGAACGTTGCGGTGCGCCTGGCGGCGATGGCCAAGTCACGCAGTGGTGCGGTGCGTCAGGCAAAGTTGTAGGGCGACTTCCTTCATGGGGCGGGGCGCCCCATAATCCCGGGCACTCCAACCTGGCCGTGAGCCTTAAATGACCAATACTCCAGAAGTCGATACCGGCGCCACGGCACCGCTAGTCGAACCGCGCAAAAGCCGTAAGAACAACCCTGAAAAGACCCGGGAAAATATCCTGCAAGAAGCCATTGTCGAGTTCGTCGAACAAGGCCTGGCGGGGGCGCGGGTGGATGCGATTGCCGAGCGCACTAAAACCTCCAAGCGCATGATCTATTACTACTTCACCAGCAAGGAGCAACTCTACGTCGAGGTGCTGGAGAAGTTGTACGGCGAAATCCGCAGCATCGAAAGCTGCTTGAATCTGGATCAGCTTGAGCCGGTTCTGGCGATTCAACGACTGGTGGAATTCACCTTCGACCACCACGACATGAATGCGGATTTTGTGCGTATCGTCAGCATCGAAAATATCCACAAGGGCGAGTACATCAAGCGCTCCGAAGGCATCAAGGCCATGAACGACACGATCGTGCAGGCACTTGAAAACATCCTGCAGCGTGGTGTGGAGCAAAAAGTGTTCCGCGCCGGGCTCAACCCGCTGGATGTGCATTTGCTGGTCAGCTCATTCTGTTTTTACCGCGTATCAAATCGCTACACCCTGGGTGAAATTTTCCAGGTCGACTTCTCTGATCTGCAGGTCAAGCAGCGTCAGCGCGACATGATGTGTGATGCCGTATTGCGCTATTTGCAGGCGTGAACAGGCGGCACACTTTGTACTAATGAAACACAATACCAATTGAAAATCATTCTCGACAAAAAGTAAGATAGCGGCCCCTTTCCTTCATGCTCAGGGAGTCGGTTTGTTGGATACGGATCTCAAGGGCTTGTTCCTCAAGCATGCCAGTACCCTGCGCGGGTATCTGGCGCGCAAGGTACGAGACCCACAGCTGGCCGCGGACCTGGTGCAGGAAAGTTTTCTGCGCATGGCCGAGCGTGACCGCAAAGAGCACATCGACAACTCCCCCGGTTACCTCTATCGCATTGCTGGCAACCTGCTGGTCGATCACATTCGTCAGGAAACCCGGCGCAAGACCGATACGGTCCCCCATGAAGCACTGGCCGAAATCGAAGACGAAATGGCAGGGCTGGAGGCCCAGGCGATGGCTGAACAACAGCGCATGGCTCTAAAGCAGGCATTGTCCGAATTGCCCGAACGCACCCAGGAAATCTTCCGTCTCAACCGCATCGAGGGCATGACCCATGCTCAAGTTGCGCGCCATCTTGAAATTTCCGACAGCTCGGTGCAAAAGCATCTGTCGAAAGCCTTGGCTTACGTCATGCAGCGTCTACAAGAGCCCGAGAAATAACTTTCAAATATGTGGATGAACGGCTTACTGAGTTTTAGCCGGCGAGACGTCACTGCTTATATATAACGAGAAATAGAGATTCACACCTGATGAGCCAAGGCCCCGAACAGCAGAGCATTACTGAAGCGGCCGCCGAGTGGGCGGTGCGTCTGCACGCGGGTGCGTTGAGCGAGGAGGCGCAGGCGCAGCTGGAGCAGTGGCTGGCGGCCGATAAGCGCCATCCAGAGGCCTTGCGCTTTGCCGAGCAGACCTGGGCAGCGCTGGGAGATTTGGCGCTGGAGCCGCGACCTGTTGCCCATCGCCAGCGACCAGCAGAAGCCCGACCTGCGCCGGTGAGCCGACGTCGACGGCCGTTGCGCTGGGCCGGACGTGCGGCAGTGCTGTCGTTGGTAGTCGCAGTTGGCTGGTTTAGCGGCCCGACGATACTGGTACAGATGCAGGCCGACTACCGCACAGGTGCGGGAGAAATCCGCACGGTTCAGCTCGACGACGGCAGCTCGGTACAGCTGGATGCCTCCAGTGCCATCAGCATCGACTACGACACTGGCGAGCGGCGTATCAGCCTGCTGGCGGGTTCGGCGGTGTTTGACGTGGCGCCCATGGGCGAAGCCGAAACCCGGCCTTTTGTGGTGCAAAGTGCGGGCGGGCGCACCCGAGCGCTGGGCACGCAATTTGTGGTGGGCCGCGAAAGCCGCGATCAGGCCTGGGTCGGCGTGCTGCAACACAGCGTTGCCGTGAGCCTGCAAACGCCGCCGGCCCAAGGCGCAGCGCAGCAAACCCTTGAGGAGGGCCAGAGCGCCCGCTACAGCGCAGCGCAGGGTGTAGAAAAACTGCCCGGTTTCGACTTGAGCGCAGCCACCAGCTGGCGCCGTGGTGTGCTGGTATTTGACCGCCAGCCATTGGGCCATGTGATCGAGCAGCTCAACCGCTATCGCCCCGGCCAGATCATCTTGGCCAACCCGGCCCTGGCCAGTCGACAGGTCAGCGGCGTATTCCGCCTCGAAATGCTCGACAGCGCCCTGCACACCCTTACCCAGGAGTTGCAGGTGCAGCGCGTCGAACTGGCGGGCGTGAGCCTGGTGTATTGAGCCACCACAAAGCTCTGCAGCGCTTTTTGAAAATTAATCGCAAAAACCTTTACTGACTTTTCCCCCATCTTACGTCTTGCTATTGAGATTCATTCGCAAAGCAGCTCGTAAGCCTGGGGAAAATAAAAATGATGGGTAGTCAGCGCAAAGGGGTGCAATCCGCAAGTCGGTTAGCCTTTGCAGTTCATGTCGGGATTTTCGCCCTGTTGGCGGCGCAAATGCCGGTGCAGGCCGCAAATAAGATCAGCAGCGCCGTTCAGCAAGAATTTATTGCTTTCCATATTCCGGCCCAGCCGCTGGACAAGGCCGTGCTGATCTTCGCCGAACAGGCGGGCCTGCAAGTGCTGTTTGACAGCCAGATGCTGCGCGGCCTGAGCTCCGTGGCGCTGAATGGCGACCTTGGCGTGCAGGAAGGCCTGGCGCGCTTGCTGGGCAACAACCCGGTGGAATATCGCTTTACCGGCGAGCGCCAGATCACCCTGACCCGCGTCAGCGGCGAACACAACGGCGCCCTGGCCCTGGGCACCACCTCGGTGACGGCCAGTGAGGGTAATACGGCGGATTGGGTTTATCAGACGCCTGAAGGGGTGTCCGTGATTACCAGCGAGCAAATCAACAAGCGCGCCCCCCGCCACACAGCCGACATGCTCGAAGAAACCCCCGGTGTCTACACCGCAGTAGACCAACGCGACCCAGGCTTGTCGGTCAATATCCGAGGTCTTCAGGACTATGGCCGGGTCAACATGAACGTTGATGGCATGCGCCAGGACTTCAGCGTCAATGGTCACCAGCATCGCAACGGCGTGATGCTGATCGATCCGCAGATGATCTCAAGTATTGAAATTGATAAAGGCACTCAGTCGGGCATGGGCGGTGCTGCAGTACTCGGGGGGATCGCCACCTTTAAAACCATCGAAGCCAGTGATTTTTTGAAAGATGGCAAAGAGTTCGGCGGACGTATCCGGGCAGGTAGCGGTATCGGTGAATTGGGTAACGGTACTTATTTCAACGGTGGTGGAGTGTTCGCCATTGGAAACGACATTGGCGATGCCTTGTTTGCCTACAGTGAACGACACTTCGGCAACTACCGTAGTGGCCGGCAAAACGCTGACAACCTGGGGGATGAAATCCGCGTCAAAAAAACTCGCCGCGAAGCCTGGAACAACTGGCTGAACAATGAGGTGGGGGATGCAGGCAGCGTGACGCGATCGCAGATGGTCAAGTTCGGCCTCAACTTGCCCAATGATCAGCGTGTGCAACTGAGCTATCTGAATACCGACAGCGACAGCAATGATTCATGGACCTACGCGATCAACAACGAGACGGACTATGAGTACGTCCGCCACAGCAAGAACAATCTGGGCACCGCCAACTTCGGGCTGGACTACAGTTTTAATCCCGACAACGAACTGATCGATTTCAAGGCCAAGCTGTATTACGTCACCACTGAACTGGTGCGTTCCAACGCCGGGCACCAGACGAGCGAAGTAAGGAACAACTACGACCCGTACAAGGACTATTTCCGTACCGATACCTGGGGGCTGCAAGGCGAGAATACATCACGCTTCAACTTCGATTCCTACGGTCTTTTGACCTGGAATTATGGCCTGGAGATGTACCAGGACAACTTCAAGCCAAAGAGCAATAAAGTTGCGGCCTTGAGTGAAGCGGTAAAACCTTATGTTGATGGTGCCGACCCTTCTGGCAAACGCACTATGGCCAGCCTGTTCAGCAATCTGGAGTACAACTACAACGACTGGCTGACCCTCAATGGTGGCTTGCGCTATGACCGTTATCGTCTTGAAGGCAAGACGGGGATGACGCTGTATCGTCAAGAAATCATTCGGTATGAGAATGGTGTGCCGGTGGTTAATCTGGATCCGGCAAAGCGTGTCGAAGATACCTACGACCTGGACGAAGAGAGCGGCCAGTTTTCACCGACGTTCGGTCTTGCGATCAAGCCGGGTGTGGACTGGCTTCAGTTGTATGCACGTTGGGGCAAGGGATGGCGCCCACCGGCGGTGACCGAAGTATTGATGACGGGGCGGCCTCATGGCGGCAATGCCCCTGAACGGGTGTTCCCAAACCCCTTTCTCAAGGCAGAGGAATCCAGAGACTGGGAAGTCGGCTTCAATATATTTAAAGAGTCGTTATTTTTTAATAATGACCGTCTGGGTATGAAGGTTTCTTATTTTGATAACCGAATCAAGAACTTTACGTTTATGCAGTACGGTATCGCGCTGCCTGAAGCATCAAATAATTTTGGTGATCTGGCATACGTTAATAACTTGAATGATACCCGTTTTAGGGGGCTTGAGTATCAGCTCAACTATGATATGGGGCGTGCGTATACCAATTTAAGCTACACCCATATGATTGGTGCTAACGATTTTTGTGCAAATGATCACTATCTTGGGGGCGCCAAAAAAGCCGGAAAAATCCTGAAGAGTTATTTGGAGCGTTATGTAAAGCCGGATGGGACAATGGGCTTTAGAAAAGTGAGCGAGTATGAGTACCTGGATGATGATAAAAGCAACAGCTACGTCGCGTGCGGCGGGATCATGGGCAGCGCGGCGCATATGCCCGCAGACCGGGGATCTTTAACCGTTGGTGCACGCTTTCTGGAGCGACGCCTGGACACGGGTATTCGTTTGCGCTATAGCCGCGGTAACGGTGCCGATATGAATGCCCATAACTATTACAGTATCGAGCAAGCGACCTGGCCTAAGTACAGTGTGTATGACCTGTATGCCAGTTACTGGCCCACTAATGATGTGAACCTCACGTTAGTGCTGGAGAACGCCACTGATGAGGCATATTTCGTTGCCATGGGCGATGCCAATAACTTGAGTTTGGCTCGGGGTCGTACATTGAGCGGAATGCTCGAATACAAATTTTAAAAAACAGCGATTCTGTCGTTGTTAAAGATTTTGCTCGTATTGAGCAAAAGCACGGAGACGTGTGCAGGTTGTCACTAAATCTATCAATGGAAGAAAGTAAATATGACTATCTCAGTAACTTACAACTCTCTGTACGGCGATATTTCGGTTAAGGATGTGTTAAGCGAATGGTCGACCGGTTTCCGCACTGCCGATCATGGCACAGTGAATACCGGTGGTTTCAACACCGGTGGTCGTGCAATGACAGGCGAGCAGTATGCAACTCAGGGTGCCAATGGTTCGAAATACGCCTTTGTGGCTGAGAGCAATACGGATAATGGTTTGAACTACGTGTTTAACCCGAAACTGTCTGCGGGCGACAACATGAACCACTACCTGTGGGGCAACCTGGATAACGTGCAGTTGGGTGAAGTGCTTGGCGGTGGTAAGGGCAGCGACTTTACCTTGGGCGACTACACCGCCTCCTTCAACGGCCTCGACCTGTCTGCCGCCAGCGATGCCGGCCGTGCGGGCAACGCTGTTCAGGACGTGATCTACGGCCTGATGAAAGGCGACGTATCGGGTCTGGAAGGCGTGCTCAACAACCTGCTGAGCGGGTTCGGCCTGAGCACCGATTCAACCTTCGACCAACTGGCGGCAGCTGGCCTGGCTCACGCCGATGCACCACTGGCGGCTGATATCAGCCTGGTGGGCGTGCTGGATGTGGCTCAGGACTGGGCACTGGCGGCGTAACTCCCGCCCACCTCAGTGAACTCTAATCCTGTGGGAGCCGGGCTTGCCCGCGATGGCATCGGCATGGTCTGGCAGTCAGACCGCGCCGCTTGCATCGCAGGCAAGCCAGCTCCCACAGGGTTTTCGGCCCATATCCTCGGAACCTTTCCATGACCCGGCCCAAAGCCAACGAGATGCTGGCTGCCTTGACGGCCTACAAACGTGCTTTTTTCAATATCGGCCTGTTCTCGGCCGTGATCAATTTACTGATGCTGGCCCCGGCCCTGTACATGCTGCAGGTATATGACCGGGTGTTGGCATCGGGCAATCAAATGACCCTGTTGATGCTGACGCTGATGATCCTCGGCCTGTTTGGCCTGATGGGGGCGTTGGAGTGGGTGCGTAGCCAGGTGGTGATCCGCCTCGGCACGCAGATGGACATGCGCTTGAATCAGCGCGTCTACGACGCCGCTTTCGAAGCACAATTGCGCACCGGCAGTCCGGCAGCAGCGCAGGCGTTGAATGACCTCACCAGCCTGCGCCAGTTCGCGACGGGCAATGCGCTGTTCGCGTTTTTCGACGCGCCGTGGTTTCCGGTGTATCTGTTTGTGATCTTTATGTTCAGCCCCTGGCTGGGGCTGTTGGCCCTGGGCGGCGCGGTGCTGTTGATGATTCTGGCGTGGGTCAATCAACACGTTTCCCAAGCGCCGCTCAAGGCCGCCAGCGAGTTGTCGGTGCAGGCCACCCAGCAGGCCAGCGCGCATCTGCGCAATGCCGAGGCCATTGAAGCCATGGGCATGCTCGACACCTTGCGCGGGCGTTGGCTGGCGCAGCACACGGCCTTTTTGGCGCAGCAGAATCTGGCCAGCGAAAAAACCGCCACCGTCAGTGCCTGGTCCAAGGGCGTGCGTCTGGCCCTGCAATCCCTGGTGCTTGGCCTCGGTGCCTTGCTGGCGGTGCAGGGGCAGATCACGGCCGGGATGATGATTGCCGGCTCCATTCTGATGGGCCGGGTGTTGAGCCCCATCGATCAGTTGATCGGCGTGTGGAAACAGTGGAGTTCGGCGCGGCTGGCCTATCAGCGTCTCGAAGCCTTGCTGCACAGCTATCCGGCTCGGGCGCAACGCATGGCTTTGCCCGCGCCACGGGGCGAGCTGGCGATGGAGCAATTGAGCGCCAGTGCGCCCGGCACCCGTCGCGCCACCCTGGCCAACCTGAGTTTTACCCTGCCGGCCGGGCAGGTGCTGGGGGTGATCGGGCCTTCTGGTTGCGGCAAGTCAACCCTGGCCCGGCTGCTGATCGGCGTATGGCAGCCGCTGGCGGGCAAGGTGCGGCTGGACGGTGCCGAGCTGTCGCAGTGGGACAAACACCAGCTTGGCCCGCACTTGGGTTATTTGCCCCAGGACATTCAGCTGTTTGCCGGCACCATCGCGCAAAACATCGCACGCTTTGCCGAGGTGGATGCCGACAAGGTACTGGCCGCCGCGCAACTGGCGGGTGTGCATCAGCTGATTCTGCAATTGCCCGACGGTTATGAAACGCGCCTGGGCGAGGGTGGCGCTGGTTTGTCCGGCGGGCAGAAGCAGCGCATCGGCCTGGCCCGCGCGCTGTACGGTCTGCCTGCGGTGATCGTGCTCGACGAACCCAACTCCAACCTCGATGAAGCCGGGGAGCAGGCCTTGTTGCAGGCCATTACCCAGCTCAAACAGCACAAGCGAACCCTGATTTTGATCACCCACAAACCCAATGTGCTGACCCTCACCGACCAACTGTTGATCCTGCGCGAAGGCCAGCTACAAGCCTTTGGCCCCACGGCCAAGGTGCTCGGCGCGCCCGCTGCAGTTAAACCTGCGGCGCCCAAGCCGGCGATGAACGTGAGCTACCGGCTCGGCACGGCAGAGGCGAACAAAGCATGACGCAGTTAAATGCCAAGGCCGTTGGCGACAGCAATGTGCTGCAACTGGATGACACCCGATATGCGCGCCTGGGCTGGTTGTTGATGCTCGGCGGCTTTCTCGGATTTCTCGGCTGGGCCGCATTGGCACCGCTGGATAAGGGCGTTGCGGTGTCGGGCAAGGTGATGGTTTCGGGCCATCGCAAAGTGGTGCAACACCCCAGCGGCGGGATTGTTGAGCGCATCGATGTGCGCGACGGCGACAAGGTGGTCGCAGGCCAGGTACTGATTCGCTTGAAGGAAACCCCGCTGCTGGGTCAGGCCCAATCCTTGCGCAGCCAGTTTTATGGCTCGCTGGCCAGTGAAGCGCGGCTTAATGCCGAGCGCGACGGTGTGGCCAGTGTGAGCTTTCCCACCGAGTTGACGGCATTGGCGAGCGAGCCGGAGGTGGCGTCCAATCTGGCTTTGCAACGGCAATTGTTCGATAGCCGGCGTCAGGCGTTGCTGCTGGATCAGCAAGGCATCGATGAAAGCATCGCGGGCGCCGAGGCGCAGTTACGTGGGGTGCGTGACTCCCAGGCTAGCAAGGTGCTGCAGCGCACGGCCCTGGCCGAGCAGTTACAAGGTTTGCGTGAGCTGGCCCGTGAAGGCTATATCCCGCGCAATCGCCTGTTGGACAGCGAGCGGGTGTACGCCCAGGTGCTGGGTTCGATCAGTGAAGACTACGGTCGCATCGGCCAATTGCAGCGGCAAGTGCTGGAGATGCGTCTGAAAATTCGGCAACTGGCCGAGGAGTATCAAAAGGAAGTGCGTACGCAACTGGCCGATACCCGGGTTCGCACTGAAGACCTGCGCAATCGGCTGGCGTCGGCCGAGTTTGAACTGGCCAACAGCCAGCTGCGTGCGCCGGTGGCCGGGATTGTGGTGGGCCTGGATGTGTTTACCGAAGGTGGGGTGATCAAGCCCGGTCAGGCGCTGATGGAAATCGTGCCCCAGGGCGAGCCCCTGCTGGTCGAGGCCCGGGTGCCGGTCGAGCTGGCCGACAAGGTGCACGCCGGGTTGCCGGTGGAGCTGATGTTTTCGGCCTTTAGCCAGAGCACCACGCCGCGGGTGGCGGGGGAAGTGATGCTGGTGTCGGCGGATCGCCAGGTCGATGAACGCACGGACGAGCCGTTTTACACACTGCGTGCCCAGGTCACTGAAGCAGGCATGGCCCAGTTGGCAGGGTTGCAGATTCGCCCGGGCATGCCGGTTGAGGCATTTGTGCGCACGGGCGAGCGCTCGATGCTCAATTACCTGTTCAAACCGCTGCTCGACCGTACTCACATGGCATTGGTGGAAGAATGACCGTGCGCCAGTTTGTATGTGGATTATTGATGGTGTGCACGGGGCCGGTGCAGGCATTGGGGTTGCTGGACGCCTACGATCTGGCCGTGCGCAATGACCCGACCTTCCAGGCCGCCATCGAAGAGCGTGCCGCCGGTGAGGAGAACCGCGCCCTTGGCCGCTCCGCGTTGCTGCCGACCCTGTCGTGGAACTACAACAACTCACGCAACGAGTCTGAAGTCACCCAGGCCAGCACCCGGACCGATCGCGACTACCGCAGTTATGCGGCAACCTTGACCTTGCAGCAACCACTGCTGGACTACGAAGCCTACGCACGATTCCGCCAGGGCGCGGCGCAGGCGTTGTTTTCTGATGAACGCTTTCGCAGCAAAAGCCAGTATCTGGCGGTGCGGCTGCTTAATGCCTATAGCCAGGCCTTGCTGGCACAGGAGCGCATTGAACTGAGCCGTGCGCAAAAGCGTGCTTTTGCCGAGCGTTTGCAGCTTAACCAGCGATTGCTCAAGGGCGGCGAGGGCACCCGCACAGATGTGCTGGAAACCCAGGCGCGCCTGAGCATGGCGGTGGCCGAAGAAATCGAGGCGCAAGACAATCAGGACGCAGCCCTGCGGGAGCTGGAGGCGATGCTTGGCGAGCCGTTGCAGATCGGGCAACTGGCCCCGCTGGCGGCGCACTTTGCGATTGCGCCGCTGGAGCCGCAGCGCTTTGAAAGCTGGCGCGAGCTGGCCCTGGCCAATAACCCGGAACTGGCCTCGCAGCAGCATGCGCTGACCTCGGCCGAGTACGAGGTGGAGCGCAAGCGCGCCGGGCATCTGCCCAAACTCAGCTTGTATGCCAGCAGCCGTCAGACCAGTTCTGACTCCGAAAGTACCTATAACCAGAAATACGACACCAACAGTGTCGGCATTCAGCTCACCGTGCCGTTGTTTGCGGGGGGATCGGTGTCGGCATCGACCCGCCAGGCCGCGCGGCAATTGTCCCAGGCCCAGTATGAACTGGACGCGCAAACAGCCAGCACGCTGGTGGACCTGCGCAAGCAGTACAACCTCAATAGCAGTGCTGCGGCCAAGGTGCGGGCCTATGAAATGGCGGTGGAGTCCGCCGGTGCCCTGGTGCAGGCGACGCAGAAAAGCGTGAGTGGCGGCGAGCGGGTCAATCTGGATGTGCTGGATGCCGAGCAGCAGTTGTTCAGTGCCAAGCGGGATCTGGCCGAGGCACGCTATGCGTATTTATTGGCACGGGTACAGCTCAGGTATTACGCGGGGGTATTAAACGAGGGGGATTTGCGGCAGGTGGCGGGGTATTTTCGGGCCCATTAAACATGGCCATATTGCGGCCTTACCATCGCGGGCAAGCCCGCCCCCACAGGTATTGCGCTGATCCTGTGGGAGCGGGCTTGCTCGCGATTCGGTCGACACGGTGTATCAGAACCTGTGTTTACCGACGAACCAGCAACACACCCGATTCCATATGGTGCGTCCACGGAAACTGGTCAAATACCGCGCAGCGCTGGATACGGTGAGTATCGTGCAGTTGGGCGATATTCTCGGCCAATGTCGCCGGGTTGCACGAGATATACAGGATGTTGTCGAAACGGCGGGTCAGCTCACAGGTGTCCGGGTCCATGCCCGCGCGAGGCGGGTCGACGAAGACGCTGCCGAACTCGTAGCTTTTCAGGTCGATGCCCTGCAAGCGACGGAACGGACGTACTTCGTTCAGGGCTTCGGTCAGCTCTTCGGCCGACAAGCGTACCAGCGTGACGTTATCCACAGCGTTGTCGCGCAGGTTGTTCAGCGCGGCGTATACCGACGTCTTGCTGATTTCGGTGGCAAGTACCTTACGCACACGGGTAGCCAGCGGCAGGGTGAAGTTGCCGTTGCCGCAATACAGCTCCAGCAGATCATCCGAACGCTCGCCCAGTGCGTCGTATGCCCAATTGAGCATCTTCTGGTTGACCGTACCGTTTGGCTGGGTGAACGCGCCTTCAGGCTGTTGATACGTGAAGGTGCGGCCTGCCACTTCCAGCTTCTCGACTACATGATCGCGGCCAATCACAACACGTTTGCCCTTGGAGCGACCGATCACGCTGATATCCAGGTCTTTGGCCAACTGCTCGGCGGCGGTTTGCCAGTGCTCGTCCAGCGGGCGGTGATAGCACAAGGTGACCATTGCATCGCCTGCCAGGGTGGTCTGGAACTCCACCTGGAACAACTTGTGGCTCAGGGCCGAACTGGCTTGCCAGGCAGCCTTGAGCTGGGGCATCAGTTGGTTGATGCGCAGGCTGGCGATCGGGAAGTCTTCGATCAGGATCGGTGTGCGCTTGTCGTCCTGGGCAAACATGGCGTAGTGACGCTCACCACCCTCGCGCCACAGACGGAACTCGGCCCGCAGGCGAAAGTGCTTGAGCGGCGAGTCGAACACCTGCGGCTCAGGCGCATCGAAGGGCGCCAGCAGCTCACGCAGACGGTTGGCCTTGGCTTCAAGCTCAACGGCGTAGGTAGCAGAATCAAACGGCAAGGCACTCATGCGTTAAACCAACCCAGCTTGACCACAAACAGAACCGACAAAATGATCAGCGGTGCATTCAACTCGCGGGCGCGGCCCGACAGCAGCTTGATCACGGTCCAGGAAATAAAGCCGAAGGCGATGCCGTTGGCGATGGAGTAGGTGAACGGCATGGCCAGGGCGGTGATTACCACCGGGGCGGCGACAGTTACGTCGTCCCATTCGATTTCTGCCAGGCCGCTCATCATCAGTACGGCCACGAACATCAGCGCAGGCGCGGTGGCGAAAGCTGGAACGCTGGCCGCCAATGGCGAGAAGAACAGCGCCAGCAGGAACATGATGCCAACCACAATGGCGGTCAGGCCGGTACGGCCACCGGCGCTCACGCCCGCTGCCGACTCGATGTAGCTGGTGGTGGTCGAAGTGCCCAGCAGCGAACCGGCCATGGCCGCGGTGCTGTCGGCGATCAGGGCGCGGCCCATTTTCGGCATGTGGCCGTCCTTGCCCATCAGCCCGGCGCGCTTGGCAACGCCGATCAGGGTGCCGGAGTTGTCGAACAGGTCAACAAACAGGAAGGCAAAGATCACGCTGATCAGGCCGATATCCAGCGCGCCTTTGATATCCAGCTGCAGGAAGGTCGGAGCCAGGGAGGGCGGCATCGACACGACACCACCGAAATCGGTCACGCCCATGGCAATCGAGGCAATGGTCACGGCCAGGATGCCAATCAGCACCGCCCCGCGCACTTTCATCGCTTCAAGGGCCACGATCAGGGCAAAGCCCAGGGAGGCGAGGATCACTTTTGGCTGAGCCAGATCGCCCATACCTACCAGGGTAGCCTTGTTGGCAACCACGATACCGGCGTTGCCCAGGGCGATCAGCGCCAGGAACAGGCCGATACCGGCGGCAATGGCCGAGCGCAGCGGTAGCGGGATGCTGTTGATGATCCATTCGCGGATGCGAAAGATCGACAGCAGGAAGAACAGCACTGCCGAGATAAACACTGCGCCCAGCGCGACCTGCCAGGTATGGCCAAGGTGCAGCACCACGGTGTAGGTGAAAAAGGCGTTCAGGCCCATGCCCGGTGCCAGTGCAATCGGGTAGTTGGCGATAATGCCCATGGTGGCTGAACCGATGGCGGCCGCCAGACAGGTGGCAACAAACACGGCGCCCTTGTCCATGCCCGTTTCACCGAGGATGCTCGGGTTTACGAACAGGATATAGGCCATCGCCAGGAAGGTGGTGATACCCGCAAGTATCTCGGTACGCACATTGGTGTTGTGTGCTTTGAGTTGAAACAGCCTTTCCAGCATGCCAGTCCCCGTGGCGCCAAATGCGCCGTGATTAAATCGTTTTCAACAGCAAAGCACAGACGCGGACCGCCTGAAGATTTTCTGTCTGTCGGAAAAAGCCGCGCATCATACCAGCAGCTCGTGGATATGGCTGCTTTGGTTACCTTGCGAGGCCATGTTTTATAACCTTGATGTGGCAGGCATACTGCGTGCCAGTTTTCGGAGGGACCCATGAAGCACTTCATCAAACCTGTTTCAGCCTGTTTTGGCCTCTTTATAAGTGCCGCTGTCAGCGCTGCGCCTGCCATGCCTTTGAGCACTGTCGAGATCCTCAAGGTAGCGTCTGTTTCCTGTGCGGTGGAGGATGTGTCCGATGGTCGCGAGCAGACCCGCTGCGACCATAACGGCCCCCATATCAAGGTCTATGTGCTGGAACGCGGTTATGGCGGCCAGCCCAATGTGACTCTGGACGGCCAGGAAGTGGATGGCGTACGGGCGCCGGTATGCAATCAGGGCGAGGGGCTGGTGGCCTGTAACGGTTCAGGCACCACCGTGGGGCACTTGTACACCTTTGATCTGGGTAACAAGAACGGTGGCTGGTTCGAGTTCAGTAACAGTTCGCTGGTACCGCCGCACAATCGGCTGGGTGTGAAGCTATATATAAGGTAGCAGCGGCTACAGAAAACCTCCGCCGTGGGAGCGAGTCTGCTCGCGAACGCTTTTCGCGAGCAGGCTCGCTCCCACGGAAGGGCTTGATCGGGAACAGAATATCTAGAGGGTATTGCGCTCTTCCACCATCCGGTCCCGATTGGCCAGCCCCGGGAACAGTTTTATCCACAGCCCGGTAACAACCAGCGTACCGACGCCGCCCAGCACGACAGCAGGCACTGTGCCCAGCCAGTGAGCCGTGGCCCCGGATTCAAACTCCCCCAACTGGTTGGACGCGCCGATAAACAGACCGTTAACCGCGCTCACCCGGCCACGCATCTCGTCCGGAGTCTCCAGTTGCACAAACGAAGCGCGAATCACCATGCTGATCATGTCCGCCGCGCCGAGTACCACCAGTACCGCCAATGAAAACCAGAACGAGGTCGACAGGCCGAAGGCGATGGTGGCAACGCCGAAGACCCCCACAGCGGTGAACATCACGCGCCCCACCTTGCGCTCCACCGGGAATCTGGCCAACCACAGTGACATCAGCAAGGCGCCGATCGCCGGTGCCGAACGCAACATGCCCAGACCCCAGGGGCCGGTCAGCAGAATATCCTTGGCAAACACCGGCAGCAGCGCCGTGGCCCCGCCCAGCAGCACGGCAAACAGGTCCAGGGAGATAGCGCCCAGCACGTCCGGGCGACTGCGAATAAAACGAATGCCCGCCAGCAATGAGTCCAGCGTGGCCTTGGCCTTGTTCAACGGCAACTGACGGGCTGGCAGGTTGCTCATCAGCAGTGCCGCAATCAGGTACAGCGCCACGCTCGGGCCATACACCCACACGCTGCCAAAGGCATACAACAGGCCGCCAAACGCCGGTGCGACGATGGTTGCCGATTGTTGTGCCGCTTGTGCCGCCGCCACGGCCCGGGGAAACAGCTCAACTGGCACGATGGAAGGCAGCAGCGCCTGGGTGGCAGGCATTTCGAAGGAGCGGGCCGCGCCGAGCAAAAACGCGAGGATAAAGATCATTTCCCGGGTGATATGGTCGCTGGCACTGCTAATGGCCAGTGTCAGGGCAATCATCGCCTGCAGTGACTGGCACACGGCGGCCACCCTGCGGCGGTCATAGCGGTCGGCCACATGCCCGGTGTGCAGCATGAACAGCAGGCGTGGAGCGAACTCGATCAAGCCCACCCAACCCAGGTCCATCACGTTGCCGGTGAGCTGATAGAGGTTCCAGCCGATGGCCACTGTCAGCATCTGAAATGCACTGGCGGTGAAGATGCGGGCAAACCAGAAGGCCACAAAGGGTCGGTGATGGCGTAGCAGAAGGGGCTGGCTGGTCATGTGGGAGGATCGTGCTGAAGGGGTGGGGGAGGCCGAGATTATCACTGTTTTGTAACAAATAATGACTCAAAACATCATGATCTCCGGGAGCCTGATAAGGGATTTCTGCGATTCCCTGCACTTCTTGCAACGGTCTATATCAAGGGCTGAGGCATCGTGTCACGCGACAACAAACCACATTAGCCGTGTGTCAGGAATGGACTACTCTTTCCACCATGCTTGATCCAGATCAAAACCTCTCCGGTTTTGTCTGAGTGGCCAGTCGGCCAGATCCCTTTTTGTTGTGGTTAAAAAGCGAGCAGCGATTCGCAGCGGCCATGGCTTGCGGGGAAGTTGGATCCGGGCGCGACGCTCGGGTCCTCAACGACCTGATACCTGATAGAGGAAGACTTATGTTCGGTTTGGAGGCTCTCGATCTCGCCCGAATTCAGTTCGCGTTTACCGTGTCGTTCCACATTCTTTTTCCCGCCATTACCATCGGTCTCGCCAGTTATCTCATGGTGCTCGAAGGCATGTGGCTGAAAACCCGTGACGACACCTACCGCGACCTGTACCACTTTTGGTCGAAGATATTCGCCGTCAACTTTGGGATGGGCGTGGTGTCGGGCCTGGTCATGGCCTATCAGTTCGGTACCAACTGGTCGAGGTTCTCGGACTTCGCCGGTGCTGTTACCGGGCCGCTACTGACCTATGAAGTACTCACCGCATTCTTCCTTGAAGCAGGTTTTCTGGGGGTCATGCTGTTTGGCTGGAACCGCGTCGGTCGCGGGATGCACTTTTTCTCGACCGTCATGGTGGCCATCGGCACACTGATCTCGACCTTCTGGATCCTGGCCTCCAACAGCTGGATGCAGACCCCGCAAGGTTTTGAAATCATCGATGGCCGAGTCATTCCGGTGGACTGGCTGGCGGTGATTTTCAACCCGTCGTTCCCTTACCGTCTGGCGCACATGGCCACGGCCGCCTTTGTTGCCACGGCATTTTTCGTCGGTGCCTCGGCCGCCTGGCACCTGTTGCGCGGTCGCAATACACCGGCCATTCGTCGCATGTTCTCGATGGCGATGTGGATGGCCCTGGTGGTTGCGCCGGTGCAGGCCTTTATTGGTGACGCCCACGGCCTGAATACCCTTGAGTATCAGCCGGTGAAAATCGCCGCGATCGAAGGTCACTGGGAAAACAAGCCGGGTGAACCGACGCCGCTGATTCTGTTCGGCATTCCCAACATGAAAACCGAGACCACGGACTACAAGATCGAGGTGCCATACTTGGGCAGCCTGATCCTGACCCATAGTCTGGACAAGCAGATCCCGGCCATGAAGGACTATCCGGCAGCGGATCGTCCGAACTCGACCATCGTGTTCTTCACCTTCCGCATCATGGTTGCGTTGGGCATGTTGATGATCTTTATCGGCCTGTGGAGCGTGTGGCTGCGGAAACGCGGCACCCTCTACGAGAACCGCTGGTTCTTGCGCCTGGTGCTGTGGATGGGGCCATCGGGCCTGATCGCGATCCTCGCGGGCTGGTTTACTACCGAGATTGGTCGTCAACCGTGGGTGGTCTACGGGCTGATGCGCACGGCTGATGCTTCGTCCAACCACAGCGTCACGCAAATGAGCATCACGCTGGTCATGTTTGTCGTGGTGTATTTCTCGCTGTTCGGTGTAGGTCTGGGCTACATGATGCGTCTGGTACGCAAGGGCCCGATCACCCACGAAGGCGATGACGAAACCCACGGTGGCCCAGGCCAGCAACGCACGCCTGCCCGTCCTCTGTCTGCAGCCCATGAGGGTACAGATGAAGGCCACAGCGACAGCCTGACGAAGGGGAATTGAGTCATGGGTATTGATCTGCCACTTATCTGGGCAATCATCATCATCTTCGGGATCATGATGTATGTGGTCATGGATGGTTTCGATCTGGGGATCGGCATCCTCTTTCCCTTTATCAAGGGCGAGAAAGATCGCGATGTGATGATGAACACGGTCGCCCCTGTCTGGGACGGTAACGAAACCTGGCTGGTACTGGGCGGCGCGGCGCTGTTCGGTGCCTTCCCGCTGGCCTACTCGGTCGTGCTGTCGGCGTTGTACCTGCCACTGATCCTGATGCTGATGGGCCTGATCTTCCGCGGCGTGGCCTTTGAGTTCCGCTTCAAGGCACGCCCGGAAAAACGCCATATCTGGGACAAGTCCTTTATTGGCGGTTCGCTGGTGGCGACGTTCTTTCAGGGCGTGGCATTGGGGGCCTTTATTGATGGCCTGCCGGTAGTCAACCGCCAGTACGCCGGTGGCGGGCTGGACTGGCTGTCACCGTTCACGGTGTTCTGCGGTATTGCCCTGATCGTGGCGTACGCCCTGCTGGGTTGCACCTGGCTGATCATGAAGACCGAAGGCGAACTGCAAGAGCGCATGCACAAACTGGGTCGCCCGCTGGCACTGGCCGTACTGGTGCTGATGGGCATTGTCAGCCTGTGGACGCCGCTGGCCCACACAGACATCGCGGCCCGCTGGTTTACCCTGCCTAACCTGTTCTGGTTCCTGCCGGTGCCGATCCTGGTGCTGGTGACCATGTACGGTCTGCTCAAAGCAATCGCGCGCAAGGCCCACTACACGCCGTTCCTGCTGACCCTGGTGCTGATATTCCTGGGTTACAGCGGCCTGGGCATCAGCCTGTGGCCGAATATCATTCCGCCTTCGATCTCGATCTGGGACGCGGCGGCACCGCCGCAAAGCCAGGGCTTCATGCTGGTGGGCACCCTGTTTATCATCCCGTTCATTCTGGGCTACACCTTCTGGAGCTACTACGTGTTCCGCGGCAAGGTGACTCACGAAGACGGTTATCACTAGTAGCAAGTGCCGCTGTGGCCTGAGGGCCACAGCCTTTTCCCCAAGAGGAGGCCCCACATGGCTGGCAAGGATTATCTACACGACGTGCAAGAATGCGAAAAGAAGCCTTTATGGCAACGCATAGGCTGGCTGCTGGTGATCTGGACCGGCAGTGTGGCCACCCTGGCAGTATTTGCCTGGCTGATCCGCATGTTCATGACGGCGGCAGGCATGAAAAGCCACTGACTTCCCATCCCGTTGCCTTGCGGCTACGGTTTTATGACCCGCTTCGGCGGGTTTTTTTTTGTACTGTCTTCTGTGGGAGCGAGCCTGCTCGCGATACAGGCGCTGCGCGCTTGTCGGTTCAATCGAGTCGGCGCTTTCGCGGGCACGCCCGATCCCACAAGGGGCTTGCAAGGATCAGGTTTACTTGCGCGCCTTGAGGATCACGAACTTGGGCGTGGCGGCCACTTGCTCGACGCCACGGAACAGCTTGGCCAGCTTGCTGTGATAGCCCAGGTGGCGATTGCCGACGATATACAGCGCTCCGCCCACCACCAGCGCTTCACGCGCCTGCTGGAACATGCGCCAGGCCAGAAAATCCCCCACCACCTGTTGCTGGTGAAACGGCGGGTTGCACAGCACCACGTCCAGTGAGTCCGGTGCCTGGCTCGCCAGCCCGTCATCGGCCCGCACTGTCACTTCGCGATCACCCAGGGCCGCTTGCCAGTTTTCCCGGGCGGACTGCACGGCCATAAACGACTCGTCGACCAGCGTGTACTGCGCCTGCGGGTTGGCCAGTGCGCTGGCAATGGCGAGCACGCCGTTACCGCAGCCCAGGTCGGCAACCCGGGCCGAGCCCAGGTTTTTCGGCAGGTGGGGCAGAAACGCCCGGGTACCGATATCCAGGTCTTCGCGGCAGAACACGTTGGCATGGTTGAGCAGCTCGATGGCCGGCTTGTCCAGTCGATAGCGGGTAGGGTAGGGCGAGGTAAATGGTCCCAGGCCCTGTGCTGTGGCGATCAGCAGCCGGGCCTTCTTGACCGCCAGCGAGGCATGCATCGGGCCGATATAACGCTCCAGCAAATCGCCAGCAGCCCGCGGCAGGTGCTTGACCATCGCGCCCGCGATCACTTGGGCACCCGGTGCCAGCTGACCTTGCAGGCGGATCAGTTGTTCTTCAAGCAAGGCCAGGGTCTTCGGCACGCGTACCAGCACGCAGTCGAATGGCCCTGCCAGTGGTTCACTGGCCGGAATGATCGAGACCGCATCGTAGGCATGGCCGTTGCGCACCAGGTTTTTTTCCAGCGCTTGCATGGCCAGGAAGGAGTCACTGCTGCTGGTGACCTGCATTGTGCCCACCAGGCTGATCGCCAGGGCCCCAAAGCTGTCATTGAGCACCAGCACCCGGCTGTTTGCGGGCAGCGCCTGTTCGGCCAAGTGATTAAGCAAATACTCATCCGCCGCATCAAAGGCCTGCAAGGGCTCGTTCTGCTGCTCGGGTTGGCGGATCAGGCGAAGTTGGGCGAAAGGGCTTTCTAGCACGGGCATTTATACAAACTCTGAGGAATCAACTGTTGCATGGCCTGCCCCTGAGGGCGTCTGGCAAGCAGAAGCGTCCGTGGGTTTTACAGGTGGCGGTGATTTTACTTTTTTTTACCGAAGATTACCTGATGGGTTTATTGCTGCTGCGCAGGGCAGGCCTACAACAGGCCTGACTTGGCCGCCATGACCACCGCGGAGGTTTTGTTGTTGGCCCCCAGTTTTTTCATGGCGCTGCTGATGTGAAAGTTCACGGTACGGGTGCTCAGGCCCAGAATCATGCCGATGTCGGAAGCGATTTTACCTTCGGCAGTCCATTTCAATATCTCCAGCTCGCGACAAGACAGGCGGATGATATGAATCTCCAGCCGGTGATGAAGGTGGCAGCGCTCGAGCATGGCACTGTGCAGTTGGTTGCAGAGCCACAACACATTGGCAGCCTTATCTGAAAACTCGTCCTCGGTGACTGGCGTGCTTTTTCTGGCGAGGCTCAACATGCTCACAGCGCCATTGGGGTCGTGTACCGATTGCGACCAGCCATAGGTCAGCCCGCAGTTTTGCGTGGCTCTCCACTGGTCAGGCGTCTCACGAAAGACATCAGAACTCCAGATAATGGGCAGGATCGATAACTGGCAGTGGGTCAGCAGAGGGTTTTTTTGCGAGAGGTGACCTTTTTCATATCTATCGACATAATCATTTGGATAGTTTGTAATTACTTTGCTATTCGTTGTGATGTTTCCAAGGCGAGGAATCATTCGAAAGAAGAAAAAGTCAAAGCCGTATTCTTCTATTCGTTTGAGTGTGTTTGAACAAAGTTCAGCCTCGCTTATGCAAGAAAGGTAATGGTTTTTACTGATTGAATGATGTGCGGTCATAAGGCGCTCCTGCGGCCCGGCAGTAAGTAAGCGGTGTTGTGAGATAGCCCGTTAAGAAGATTTTAGGTGCTGTTTCGAATAATGCTAATTATTCGAAAGTAGGGGTTGGTATGTGAAAACTTTGTTAGTTGTAGATGTGGGTGCTCATGTAATAACAGTATCTATTTATACGTTTTCGGGTGTTTCTATATAGCAGTTGCGTGGGTTCAACGGCACCGGATCCAAAAGCTCAATGCAAAGCTATCTTTCCGGCTGCAGTCCGGGCGGTGTTTGCGTTGCGGCTGGATGCCGTAAAGCCATCACAAACCATCGGTTTTTCTCAGGCCCTCTTTGCGCGACACTAGGGCATTCGCCATTGGAGTGCCCCATGACTGCCACTGCAGAAAAATTCACCCAACAGACGCTTCTCGACGTCACACCGCTGACGCCCAGCCTGTTCACGTTGCGTACCACACGTGATCCGGGTTTTCGCTTTCGCGCAGGGCAATTCGCCAGGCTGGGGGTGACCAAGGCCGATGGCAGCACGGTGTGGCGCGCCTATTCAATGGTCTCTTCCCCCCATGACGAGTTTCTGGAGTTCTTTTCGATCGTGGTGCCAGGCGGGGAATTTACCAGTGAGCTCAGTCGCCTGGAAGTGGGTGACACCTTGTTGGTGGAGCGTCAGGCCTACGGCTTCCTGACTCTGGACCGCTTTGTCGACGGTCGTGACCTGTGGCTGTTGGCAACCGGCACTGGCATCGCGCCTTTCCTCTCGATCCTGCAGGATTTTGAGGTGTGGGAAAAGTTCGAGCGCATCGTGCTGGTTTACAGCGCCCGCCATGCCTGCGAAATGGCCTATCAGGAACTGATCGCCGGGTTATGCAGCCGTGAATACCTGGCCGACTATGCGCACAAATTTATCTACATACCGGTGGTTACCCGGGAGCAGGTACCCGGTGCATTGAACGGGCGCATTACTGCATTGATCGAAAATGGCGAACTTGAACACGCCGCAGGTATTGAATTGAGCAGTGAGCACTCACGGGCCATGTTGTGCGGTAACCCGCAAATGATCGATGACACGCGCAAGTTGCTCAAGGCACGGGACATGCAGTTGAGTCTGAGCCGCCGGCCAGGTCAAGTTGCTGTTGAGAACTATTGGTAGTTGTTTTGTATTGTGTGTGACATGAAAAAACAAAGGCGCCCCTGAGGGCGCCGTTGTTTTTATTGAGCACTTATGGCCGGTTATTTTGAACTTTGAGCAAGTCGCGAATTTCGCCCAGTAGTTCCTCTTCTTTAGAGGGCAGCGGTGGTACGCTCGGAGCGACCGCCTCTTCGCGTTTCAGGCGGTTGATTGCCTTTACACCCATAAAGATAGCGAACGCGACGATGATAAAGTCGATCACGCTCTGGATGAATTTGCCGTAGGCCACAACCACTGCTGGCGCATCGCCAACGGCGGCTTTCAGCGTAATGGCCAGGTCACTGAAGTCGACTCCGCCAATCAGCAACCCCAGTGGTGGCATGACCACGTCCCCCACAAAGGACGAAACGATTTTGCCGAATGCCGCGCCGATAATGATACCGACGGCCATATCGACCACGTTCCCTTTGACCGCGAAGGCCTTGAACTCACTTATCACGCCCATAGGTTATTCCTTGTTACAGATGAGGTTGGTGGGTGCAGTGTAAATCAGCATGGCTGATCTTGCCCGTACAGCTGTTTGCGGGTAAGCAATCGACCCGTTTGGCCGTGAGAAGTTTTCTATTGGCTTTCACTACGCGATTGAATGGCGCAATACCAGACCTTTTTCTCAATGGCCGGCTTGAGACCTTTCTATTTAGAGTTTGCGTTGCATGCCTCTAGCCTTTGGTCAGCGCTCCATTGCGCAACCAATAACCAGAGGACTTACGCATGACCACCCCCCTAGGCTTCGGCGCGCTTTCACAGCGCCGCCTGCTGTGTGTATTAAGCGCCAGCCTGCTGTCGGTTACAGCCCAGGCCGCCACACTGACCCGTGACAACGGTGCCGCTGTCGGTGACAACCAGAACTCCCAGACAGCAGGGGCCAATGGTCCGGTTCTGCTGCAAGACGTGCAGCTGCTGCAAAAGCTGCAGCGTTTTGATCGCGAGCGTATCCCGGAGCGAGTTGTTCACGCTCGTGGCACAGGCGCCCACGGCACGTTTACAGTGACCAATGACTTGAGCGACCTGACCAAGGCCAAAGTATTTGCCAAAGGCGAAACCACCCCGGTGTTTGTGCGTTTCTCGGCCGTGGTACACAGCGCCCACTCACCAGAAACCCTGCGTGACCCACGGGGTTTTGCCACCAAGTTCTACACCGCGGACGGCAACTGGGACCTGGTGGGTAACAACTTCCCCACCTTCTTTATCCGTGATGCGATCAAGTTCCCGGACATGGTTCACGCCTTCAAGCCTGACCCGCGTACCAACCTGGATGACGACTCGCGCCGTTTCGACTTCTTCTCTCACGTACCGGAAGCCACACGCACCCTGACCGAGCTGTACTCCAACGCGGGTACCCCCGCCAGTTACCGGGAAATGGATGGTAACGGTGTACACGCCTACAAACTGGTCAATGCCAAGGGAGACGTGCGCTATGTGAAGTTTCACTGGAAGAGCCTGCAGGGGTTGAAAAACCTTGATCCGAAACAAGTGACGCAGGTTCAGGGCCAGGACTACAGCCACATGACCAACGATCTGGTTACGCATATCAATAAGGGGGACTTCCCCAAGTGGGACTTGTATGTGCAGGTCCTCAAGCCTGAAGACTTGAAAACCTTTGATTTCGACCCGCTGGATGCCACCAAGATCTGGCCTAACGTGGCTGAGCGAAAAGTCGGGCAAATGGTCCTGAACCGCAACCCGGCCAATGTCTTCCAGGAAACCGAGCAGGTCGCCATGGCCCCGGCCAACCTGGTGCCAGGTATCGAGCCTTCCGAAGACCGTCTGTTGCAGGGCCGGGTGTTTTCTTATGCCGATACGCAGATGTACCGCCTGGGTGCCAATGCCATGCAATTGCCGATCAACGCCCCCCGGGTCGCGGTAAACAATGGCAACCAGGACGGCGCGATGAACCTGGGCCACACCACGTCGGGGGTGAACTACCAGCCAAGCCGCTTGATGCCGCGTGAAGAGCCGCAAGCTGCGCGCTACAGCGAAATGCCATTGGCGGGTACTACCCAGCAAGCGAAGATTCAGCGTGAGCAGAACTTCAAGCAGGCCGGTGACCTTTACCGCTCATTCAGCCAGAAAGAGCGTCAGGATTTGATTGAAAGCTTCGGTGGTTCGCTGGCGACTACAGACGATGAAAGCAAGCACATCATCCTGTCGTTCCTTTACAAGGCCGACCCTGAGTACGGCACTGGCGTAGCCAAAGTGGCCAAGGGCGATCTGAGTCGGGTCAAGGCGCTGGCTGCCAAGCTGGCGGATTAACCTGCAGCCCTCACCCCGACCCTCTCCCTTTGGAAGGGGCTGGGTGAGGGCTTTTGATTCAGGAGAGAAGCATGCGAACGTTTATTTCCCTGGCCTTGCTGTTTTTCAGCGGCCTGAGCCTGGCCGATGGGGCCGACACCCGGGGCCAGCTTCAGGATTACTTTTTTGATGCCGCCCGTCGTGGCGATGTGCCAATGCTCGAGACCTTTATCGAATCCGGCTACACCCTCGATATTCAAGACAGCAAAGGCTATACCGCGCTGATTCTGGCTGCCTATAACGGCCAGCCCAAGGCGGTGGAGCATTTGCTCAAGGCAGGCGCCAATGCCTGCGTGCAGGACAAACGCGGTAACACGGCCCTGATGGGGGCGATTTTCAAGGGTGAACTCAAGATTGCCCACCGCCTGATGGCAGCCGACTGCAACCCTGATCAGCGCAATGGTGCAGGGCAGACGGCGGCCATGTATGCAGGCCTGTTTCAGCGGGTCGAGTTGCTCAAGGATTTATCCCGCAAAGGGGCTGACCTGAATGCCGTAGATGCATCGGGCAACAGTGCCGCTCGGCTGGCCAATGGCGAAATCCGCATGCCCGTAGCGCGCTGACCAAAGCCTAGTGGGCTATCATCGCGGTTTTTCCGTGGAGTTCAGATGGCCAAGCCCAAGCGCATTTACGGCTGCACCGAGTGCGGCGCAACTTTCCCCAAGTGGGCCGGGCAGTGCGGCGAGTGCGGCGTCTGGAACACCCTGGTGGAAACCATCGTTGAAAGCGGGGCTGCGGCGCCGCCCAGCGGCCGTACCGGCTGGACCGGACAACAGGCCCAGCTCAAGACCCTGGCTGAAGTCAGCATCGAGGAACTGCCGCGCTTCTCCACCGCTTCTGGCGAGCTGGATCGGGTGCTTGGCGGCGGTCTGGTGGATGGCTCGGTGGTGTTGATTGGTGGCGATCCGGGGATCGGCAAATCCACCATTCTGCTGCAAACCTTGTGTCAGATGGCTACACGCATGCCTGCGTTGTACGTCACCGGCGAGGAGTCCCAGCAGCAAGTGGCCATGCGCGCCCGGCGCCTGGGGCTGCCGCAGGATCAGCTCAAGGTGATGACCGAAACCTGCATTGAAAGCATCATCGCCACTGCCAAGCTGGAAAAGCCCAAGGTCATGGTCATCGACTCGATTCAGACCATCTTTACCGAGCAACTGCAATCGGCCCCCGGCGGCGTGTCGCAAGTGCGTGAAAGTGCGGCCTTGCTGGTGCGTTATGCCAAGTCCAGCGGCACGGCGATTTTCCTGGTGGGCCATGTGACCAAAGAAGGCGCATTGGCCGGGCCGCGGGTGCTGGAGCATATGGTGGATACCGTACTGTATTTCGAGGGTGAATCCGACGGGCGGCTGCGCTTGCTGCGGGCAGTGAAAAACCGTTTTGGCGCGGTCAACGAGCTGGGCGTATTCGGTATGACCGACAAAGGCCTGAAGGAAGTTTCCAACCCTTCCGCAATTTTCCTTACCCGCGCCCAGGAAGAAGTCCCTGGCAGTGTGGTGATGGCCACCTGGGAAGGGACTCGCCCGATGCTGGTGGAGGTGCAGGCGCTGGTGGACGACAGCCATATGTCTAACCCGCGGCGGGTGACCCTGGGCCTGGACCAGAATCGTCTGGCCATGTTATTGGCCGTATTGCACCGACACGGCGGTATTCCAACCCACGATCAGGATGTTTTCCTGAACGTGGTGGGCGGGGTCAAGGTGCTGGAAACCGCATCGGACCTGGCGCTGATGGCCGCCGTGATGTCCAGCCTGCGTAATCGTCCGTTGCCCCATGATCTGCTGGTGTTCGGTGAAGTCGGCCTGTCGGGTGAGGTGCGCCCTGTGCCAAGCGGCCAGGAGCGGCTCAAGGAAGCGGCCAAGCACGGTTTCAAGCGCGCCATCGTGCCCAAGGGCAATGCGCCCAAGGAGTCGCCGCCGGGGCTGAAAGTCATTGGCGTTACCCGTCTGGAACAGGCGTTGGATGCGTTGTTCGAATAAGCGTTCAAAGGTGTAAAAAATCTGCAAGGGTTGGGCGCGGTATCGGGCTGACAGCCTGGGACAGACAGCGGCGTTGCACGGAAAAAATGTGCAGCACCGCCTGCCAAAAAACCGCAAAAGAAGGCTCTAGACCAATGTTGGGGGCTGGTCTTTAAAGCCAGTAGCGCTAAACTCCGGGTGCAGTCTTTCTTGTCCAACTGGCCGGAATTAAAAAAATGAATAATAAAAATAGCCTGCTCCGCCACATCCCGTGGCTGGTGCTGGCAATTGTAGGAGCCTGCGCCCTTGGCGTAGTGGCATTGCGCCGGGGCGAGGCGATCAACGCCTTGTGGATTGTTGTGGCAGCTGTTGCCATTTATCTGGTTGCTTACCGTTATTACAGCCTGTTTATCGCCACCAAGGTGATGCAACTGGACTCCAGCCGCGCAACACCTGCGGTGCTCAACAACGACGGTCTGGACTATGTGCCGACCAACAAGCACATTCTCTTTGGTCACCACTTTGCCGCCATTGCTGGAGCTGGCCCTCTGGTCGGGCCGGTATTGGCCGCGCAAATGGGTTACCTGCCGGGCACACTCTGGCTGATCGCCGGCGTGGTACTGGCCGGTGCGGTGCAGGACTTCATGGTCCTGTTCATGTCCACCCGCCGCAACGGTCGCTCCCTGGGCGACATGGTGCGCGAGGAAATGGGCAAGATCCCGGGCACCATCGCGCTGTTTGGCTGCTTCCTGATCATGATCATCATCCTCGCGGTGCTGGCGCTGATCGTGGTCAAGGCCCTGGCCGAGAGCCCGTGGGGCATGTTCACGGTGATGGCGACCATCCCGATCGCGATGTTCATGGGCATTTACATGCGCTACATCCGCCCGGGCCGCATCGGTGAAATCTCCATCGTCGGTGTGCTGCTGCTACTTGGCTCCATCTGGCTGGGGGGCCAGATTGCGGCGAGCCCCGAGTGGGCGCCGGTGTTCACCTTTACCGGTACGCAAATCACCTGGATGCTCATCGGCTACGGCTTTGTTGCGGCGGTCCTGCCGGTATGGCTGGTACTGGCACCTCGTGACTATCTGTCGACCTTCCTCAAGATCGGCACTATCGTTGCGCTGGCCATCGGCATCCTGGTCACCATGCCCGAGCTGAAAATGCCCGCGCTGACCCAGTTCACCGACGGCACCGGCCCGGTCTGGAAAGGCGGCCTGTTCCCGTTCCTGTTCATCACCATTGCCTGCGGTGCGGTATCGGGCTTCCATGCGCTGATTTCTTCGGGTACTACGCCAAAACTGCTGGATAACGAAAGCAACGCCCGTTATATCGGTTACGGCGGCATGCTGATGGAGTCCTTCGTGGCCATTATGGCGATGGTTGCTGCTTCGGTGATCGAGCCGGGTGTGTACTTCGCCATGAACAGCCCGGCAGCGATTGTCGGCGGTGACGTGGTTACCGTTGCGCAAAACATCACCAACTGGGGCTTTGCCATTACCCCGGATGCGTTGACCGCGCTGGCCAAGGACATCGGTGAAACCACCGTCCTGGCCCGTGCCGGCGGTGCACCGACCCTGGCGGTGGGGATCGCGCAGATCCTGCACAACGTGTTGCCGGGTGAAAACACTATGGCGTTCTGGTATCACTTCGCCATTTTGTTCGAAGCCCTGTTTATCCTGACCGCAGTTGACGCCGGTACCCGTGCCGGTCGCTTTATGCTGCAAGACTTGCTGGGCAGCTTTGTGCCTGCACTCAAACGTACCGAGTCCTGGGGCGCCAACTTGCTGGCCACCGGCCTGTGTGTGGCGATGTGGGGCTACCTGCTGTATCAGGGCGTGATCGATCCACTGGGCGGCATCAACACCCTGTGGCCGCTGTTCGGTATCTCCAACCAGATGCTGGCGGGTATCGCGCTGATGCTGGCAACCGTTGTGCTGATCAAAATGAAGCGCCAGCGCTACATTTGGGTGACCATGCTGCCAGCCGTCTGGCTGCTGATCTGCACCACCGTGGCAGGCTTTATCAAGCTGTTCGACGCCAACCCGGCAGTGGGCTTCCTGTCCCTGGCCAACAAATACAGCACTGCGCTGGAAGCCGGCCAAGTGATTGCCCCGGCGAAAAACATCGACCAGATGCAACATGTGATCATCAACGCCTACACCAACGCCGGTCTGACCGTGCTGTTTCTGTTCGTGGTGTTCAGCATTCTGTTCTTTGCGATCAAAGTGGGTGTCGCTGCATGGGGCAGCAAAGAACGTACGGATAAAGAGTCGCCGTACCAAGCCATGCCAGATGCTTGATAGAGGGTTGCAACCATGTTCAATGACCTGAGTCGCCTCGGTAAATACCTCGGTCAGGCCGCACGCCTGATGGTCGGCATGCCCGACTACGACAACTACGTCGAGCATATGCAAACCAAGCACCCGGACAAGCCGGTGATGAGCTACGAGGCGTTCTTTCGTGAACGCCAGGAAGCGCGTTACGGCGGCAAGGGCGGGCCCAAGTGTTGTTAACCCGTCAGGGCTGAGCTGTATCTGACTGTGGGAGCGGGCTTGCTCGCGATAAGAGCGGCGCGGTGTGTCAGTGACACCGTGTCGCCTGAATCGCGAGCAAGGCCGCTCCCACATTTGTTTTTGCGTTATGTTTAAGGAGGCACTGCATGACCTCTCCAATCCCCGTCACCATTCTCAGCGGCTTCTTGGGGGCCGGTAAAACCACCTTGTTGCGTTATTTGCTCAAGGCAGAACACGGCCTGAAAATCGCAGTGATCGAAAACGAATTCAGCGATGCCGGGATCGACACCCAACTGTTGGGGGACGAGCCGGTGCAAGTCATGACCCTGGCCAATGGCTGTGTGTGCTGCACCATCCACACCGACCTGACCAAGGCGCTGTACCTGCTGCTTGAGCGTCTGGACAATGGCGAAATTGCCTTCGACCGCCTGGTGATCGAGTGCACCGGCCTGGCCGACCCGGCACCGGTGGCGCAAACCTTTTTTATCGATGAAGAGCTGCGCGAGCGTTATCTGCTGGACGGCATTATTACCCTGGTGGATGCAGCCCACGCCGATGTGCATTTGAGTCAGACCATTGCCCAGGCGCAGATCGGTTTTGCTGACCGCTTACTGGTGAGCAAGCGCGATCTGGTGGATGACGCCACCTTTGATGCCTTGAGCGAGCGTTTGACCCGTATCAACCGCCGGGCGCCGATCCGCGTGGTTGAGCACGGCAAGATCGATCTGGCCGAATTACTGGATGTGCGCGGGTTTAACCTCAACGCAGACTTGGGGGGTGGCCTGAGCTTGCGCCCGGTACAGCCTGCGGCCTCTATCGACCGTATCTCCAGTCTGGTGCTACGCACCGATAAGCCGCTGGATATCGACAGCCTTAGCGCCTTCATGAACGAGCTGCTGGAAGAGCACGGCAAGCAATTGCTGCGCTACAAAGGCGTGCTGAGCATTGCCGGTGAAGATCGCAGACTGGTGTTTCAGGGGGTGCTCAAGTTGTATGGCTTTGATTGGGACACCGAGTGGGCCGAAGGTGAAGCCCGTGAAAGTGTGATGGTGTTTATTGCCGATGATTTGCCAGAGGCCAAGATTCGCGAGGGTTTTGCCCGGCTTGGGGTTTGAGTGATAGCTGACCCTCTCCCTCCGGGAGAGGGTCAGGGGCTTTTGATTTTTTTGTCTTACTGCAATAACAGCTATTTCGCACAACTTCACGGTTGTAAAATCAATAGGACACATTTCTTTCAATAATATTTAAAAGAAATACCATTTTTTTATGTTCGGCTGTTTCGCCAAGATAGTAATGAGGTGAGCCCTTGGCTTTTCTTACGCCGATATACTTGTTGTTATGGGTTTTAAGTGTGATGAGGGTATGGGGTTCACTCAAGTTCCTCTCTGTCACTGTTCGGTTGTTTTGATCGAGTAGTGTGAAGGCAAGTGGATGCTTTAGTGTCGGACTTCTCGCATAGAGTATATCCATATGGTTCATGGCCAGCCGGTGCCGGTCATACTGGCCAGGGTGTTTGATATGTATTTCATAGCCCTTGGCGGTATGCCGGAAATAAAGCTTGAGCGTAGCCTTGATCCCGCCTGTGGCGTGGGCTTGAATGCCCAAGGCTGCGGAGTCGTCCCTCAACTGTGGTTTGCCGGAGAAGACACCGCCACTGCCCAGCAAGTCAGTTACTATGACCGACTGGCCATGAAGAGCCCCTAAAAGATGAAGGTTATGGTTCGGTATATGCAAGGTGGCGATAAAGGAGTGTTGCGAATCGTTAGTCATTGTCTGAACTCTGCAGTTGGTAAGAATGCATAAATTCAGACTAGGCTGTTATTGTTCGGGGGGAGCGGCCAAGTGTTTCAAAATAACAGATGCAATAAAAAGCCCGGCTTGAAAGCCGGGCTTTTTATTCAGCTATTTGCGATCAGTTGCCGTATACCGGCAGCTTGGCGCAGATGGCTTTGACTTTCTCGCGAACGGCGTCGATAACGGCTTCGTTGTTGATATCTGCCAGGATGTCGCAGATCCAGCCAGCCAGCTCACGGCACTCTTCAACTTTGAAGCCGCGAGTGGTGACAGCTGGAGTACCGAAACGCAGACCCGAAGTGACGAACGGGGAGCGTGGATCGTTTGGTACGGAGTTTTTGTTTACGGTGATAAAGGCTTTGCCCAGAGCCGCGTCGGCGTCTTTACCGGAGATTTCCTGCTTGATCAGCGACAGCAGGAACAGGTGGTTTTCAGTACCGCCCGAAACCACGTCAAAACCGCGTTCGATAAATACCGAAGCCATGGCCTGAGCGTTTTTTACCACTTGTTGCTGGTAAGCCTTGAACTCTGGTTGCAGAGCTTCTTTGAAGCACACGGCCTTGGCCGCGATAACGTGCTCCAGCGGGCCGCCTTGCGAACCCGGGAAAACAGCCGAGTTCAGCTTTTTCTCGATGTCGGCGTTGGCCTTGGCCAGGATCAGGCCACCACGTGGACCGCGCAGGGTCTTGTGGGTAGTGGTGGTCACTACGTCAGCGAATGGAACCGGGTTCGGGTAAACGCCAGCAGCCACCAGACCGGCTACGTGTGCCATGTCCACGAACAGGTAGGCGCCAACCTTGTCCGCGATAGCGCGGAAACGTGGGAAGTCCAGAACCTGCGAGTAGGCAGAGAAGCCAGCCACGATCATTTTTGGCTTGTGCTCAACGGCCAGACGCTCAACTTCGTCGTAGTCGATCAGGCCATTGGCGTCGATGCCGTACTGGATGGCGTTGTACAGCTTGCCCGAAGACGAAACGCTGGCACCGTGGGTCAGGTGACCGCCGTGAGCCAGGCTCATGCCCAGGATGGTGTCGCCAGCCGACAGCAGGGCCAGGTAAACGGCGCTGTTGGCCTGGGAACCGGCGTGCGGTTGAACGTTGGCGTAATCGGCGCCGAACAGTTCTTTTGCACGGTCGATAGCCAGTTGCTCTACCACGTCTACGTATTCGCAGCCGCCGTAGTAGCGCTTGCCAGGGTAGCCTTCGGCGTATTTGTTGGTCAGAACCGAGCCTTGAGCTTCCATCACCGCTGGGCTGGTGTAGTTTTCCGAAGCGATCAGCTCAATATGTTCTTCCTGGCGCTGAGCTTCTTGCTCCATGGCGGCAAAAAGGTCGGCGTCGAACTTGGCAAGTGTCAAATCACGGCTGAACATGGCGGTCCTCAAGGATCGGGGGCAGAAAAGGAGGGCATTCTAACTCAATGGGTTTTATCTGGCATATGAATGCGATTCACGGTGAGCAACTATGAGCTTCAAGCTTGTAGATCCGCGCTTGCCGCTTGCAGTTGCTCCACCAATTGGCCCGCCGGCATCGGTCGCCCGAACAGATAGCCTTGCACTTCGTCGCAACCGTGTTCACGCAAGAAATCCAGCTGCTCGTGGGTCTCTACACCTTCGGCGATTACCGCAAGGTTCAGGCTGTGGGCCATGGCGATAATGGCCCTGGCGATTTGCGCGTCCTGCTCGCCGGAGGGCAGGCCGTCGACAAAGGTGCGGTCGATTTTCAGTACGTCGATGGGGAATTGCTTGAGGTAGTTGAGCGACGAATAACCGGTGCCAAAGTCGTCCACGGCAATGCTCAGGCCGAGGTTTTTCAGGCTGGCCAGGATATGCAGCGCTTCGCTGACCTCGCGCATGAGGATGCTTTCGGTCAGCTCAAGCTCCAGGCAGGCCGGGGACAGGCCGGTTTCCTTGAGGATATTGGCAATGCGCGTACCCAACTGGCCGTCGGAGAACTGGCGCGCCGATATGTTGACCGAGACTTTGGGCACGCGAACCTTGGCCTGATGCCAGAGCTTGAGCTGGCGACAGGCCTCGGCCAGCACCCAGTCGCCGACTTCGACCACCAGCCCCAGTTCTTCGAGTACCGGGATAAAGTCGCCGGGTGGCACCAGCCCGCGCCTTGAGTGATTCCAGCGCAACAGTGCCTCAACGCCGGTCAGACGTTTGCCGTCGCCGCTGAACTGCGGCTGGTAATAAAGAATGAATTCCTGCTGCTCCAGGGCATGACGCAGGTCGCTTTCCAGTTCAAGGCGCTCAAGGGCGCTGGCGTTCATGTCTGCCTGGTAGAACTGGAAGTTGTTTTTGCCGCGCTCCTTGGCGTGATACATCGCGGTATCGGCGTTTTTCATCAACTGGCTGAGTTCGTTGCCGTCTTGCGGGCTCAAGGCAATACCAATACTGGCGGTTACAAAGAACTCGCGGCTTTCGAGTACAAAGGGCTTTACCAGACTGGCGAGGATCTGTTCGGCCACATTGATAGCGCGGTTCAAGGCCTTCTGACGGGTGGTGCGAGGCTGCAGAAGCAGGGTGAACTCGTCACCGCCCATGCGCGCCACAGTATCGTCGTCACCCACACAGGCAAGCAGGCGGATGGCCATGTCCTTGAGCATGCGGTCGCCGGCTGCGTGGCCCAGGGAGTCGTTGATCGGTTTGAAGCGGTCGAGGTCAAGAAACATCAGCACCACCCACGACTTGTTGCGCTCGGCCTGTTGCAGCGCGGTGTGCAGACGGTCCTGGAACAGGGTGCGATTGGGCAGGTGAGTCAGGGCGTCGTAGTAGGCCAGGCGGTGGATTCGCTGTTCGCTGGCCTTGCGCTCGCTGATATCACTGAAGAAGCACACATAGCTGGCCAGATCGCCTTCATCATCGAGCACTGCCGTGATGCCGACCCAGGCCGGGTAGTGTTCGCCGTTCAGGCGCTTGAGCCAGACTTCACCCTCCCATGTGCCGTGCAAATGCAGTTGCTTGAGCACATAGGCGAGGTGTGCGCGTTGTTGGTCATCGACAGTGAGCATGCTTGGTAGCTGGTCGAGGACTTGTGCGACGGCGTAACCGCTGACCCGGCTGAAAGCCTCGTTGGCTTGCACGATATAGCCTGCAGGGTCGGTAATAAGGATGGCCGAGGTGGAGTGTTCAAAAACCGTGGCGGCCATGCGCAGGTCTTTTTCGGCACGGCGTTGCTGGCTCATGTCGCGACCAACACCCAGAATGCCTTCAAAACCGTCGTCTTCATCCCATACCAGCACCAGACGCAGTTCGATGGGCACCTTGTGCCCGTCAGCGCGCAGGCAGTCGAACAGAAACAGCTGGGTTTGTACCTGGGCACGCAAAGCCGACAGTTGCTGGGGCTTGTGCAGTGCGCCACGGATACGCTCGATCAGGTTGTAGATACCCTCCAGCTGTTGCGGCGTGGCAATAATAGACTGCCAGCCATTGTCGAATACCCATTGTGCGTCATAGCCCAGTACAGTCTGTATGGAGGGGCTGAGGTAGTTCATGCGCAGCGAGCTGTCAGTGGAGAAAATCACGTCGCTGATGCTTTCGGCCAGCATCCGGTAGCGTTGCTCGCTGTCGCGCAATGACTCGCTGGCTTCGATCTGGTCGGTGATGTCCTTGGCCACCCCTACAATTCGCGAGACTTGATCACCGGTATGACGGGCAAAGGCTTGCTCACGGATGTCAAAGCGCCGCCAAGTACCCTGCTGATGGCGAAACCGCAGTTGGCATTGCATCAGTTGCTTGTAGCCGTTTTCCTGCTGCTCTTTGCGCAACTGGTGATAGCGCTCGGCGTCTTCAGGGTGCAACAGCAACTCCCAGAAGTAAGCGCCCATTTCCTGCAGTTCAACAGCGCTATAGCCCAGGGTCTGGCCAAGGTGATGGTTGCTGAAAATGATCCGCTGGCTGATTACATTTTGTACATATAGATGGTCGGGAACGGTTCGCACCACATCGGACCAGAAGCTTTCGCGCTCTTGCAGGGACAGTTCGATCAACTTGCGGCTGGTGATATCGCTGATGCTCAAAATGACGGCATGGTAGTCCTGCTGATCCACAGGCAGACGCAGCACCAGCCATAAGTGCTGGTCGCGACCGCTGGCATCGGTCAGTTTTATTTCCAGCTCAAGCTGTTGCTGCTGGTCGAGCACGGCCTCGACGACCTGATAGCCAATGGCTGAACTGCTCAGCGGGCAGCCGTTGATCAGCTTGTGCCAGGCACCTTCTCCTGAATCGACCTCCAGTAGCTGCATGGCTACCTGGTTGACTTCGGTGATGCGCAGTTGCTCGAATAACTGGCGACGATGTTCCGGATGATCGCTGAGCCAATGCTTGAGGGCATCAGTGTCATGGAGTTTTTCGCGCTCAAGAAACCCTGGCAGGCTGGACAGGTCGAGCACGCAGAGGGCGACCCCGGTGCCTTCAAAAATATCGTGGTAACGCCGGCGGCCTTCATGCAACTGGCGCTGGCGGCGGCGCATGTTCAACAGCGCCATAATGGGCAGCAACGAAAACACCAAGCCGAGCAGGCATTTGCCGATCAGTCCGGGCAGTAGCTGCTCGATTGCCTGGCGGTCATTGAACAGCCCGCGCAGTTGCCAGTCGCTGTGGCTGATAGCTGCCAGCAGTACGGTGTCGTCTTCATCGCGCTGGCTCAGGGCCGAGGGGGGCGAGACGTTTTTATCCGCGCGGCTGAGTACCTTGCGGGTCTGGCTGTTTTCCACCAGCCACTGCGGCCGGTTGCTGCTGTTGGCGTTCTGATGCGTGAGGTTTTGCAGCAGGTCCGGGCTCATGCGCAGCAGCCAGTAGCCGTCGATGGCGCCGCTGGGCTGGCGCAGCAACAGGTAGATGATGCTGGCATCACTGTTGTTGCTGAAGTAGTAACCTTCAGTGCGGTTGCGCGACGGGCTGCGTTTGACCCAGTCGGCCAGATACGCAGCGTCGGGGCTGGTCCCGGTACTGTCGAGCAACACTTCGCCGGCTGGACTGAGCAGGGCCAGGCTTTGCAGGGATGGCAAGGACTGGCCCAGTTGCTTGACCAGCGCCTGTTGCTGGCGCTGGTTTCTTGGCGACTTGTCTACGGGCAGCAGATTGAGCGCGGTTTCGGCCCGCAAGGCCATGCTCAGGCCGATATGGTCGGCCAGGTCGGCGCTGTAGTTGATGCTGGTCTGGCGCTCTTGCTGCAGGGTTTCCTGAAACTGCTCGACCAACAGCCAGAACAGCATCGCCAGCAGCAGTAAAACCAGGGTCGCCAATGCACTTTTCAACGTTCCGCGCACAGGTGTCCCGAGTAATTGGCTGGACGCTTTGACACGAGTGGGCGGGGTGACATTGGGCAACTTGTGATCCTGCGATTTGGCGGCAATGGCGCGAGGCCCCCTAAAGGCGCCAAGCATGCCTTGGGTTGTGGCAAAGTGCCAGTCCTCTGGTCTGCGCTGGTTTGCCCTGCATCACGCATTCAGGTAGATTCTGGGGTCTACATTTGTGCTTTTTCTGCGAGCAGGCATTGATCTCGATCAGTCCCTGACTTTCTGCTATGGCCTGATCCGGGCATTGCTCGCGCCTTATTCACCCGTCACTGACCCTAGGTTATCCATGGCTCAATACGTTTTCACCATGCATCGGCTGAGCAAAGTTGTTCCGCCGAAGCGGGAAATCCTGAAAAACATCTCCCTGTCGTTTTTCCCGGGGGCCAAAATCGGCGTACTCGGCTTGAACGGTTCGGGTAAATCCACCCTGTTGAAAATCATGGCAGGCGTTGACACCGAGTTCGACGGCGAAGCCCGTCCGATGCCGGACCTGAACATCGGTTACCTGCCGCAGGAACCGCAGCTGGATCCGAGCAAAACCGTACGCGAAGTGGTTGAAGAAGCCGTTAGCGTGATCAAGGACGCTCAGGCGCGTCTTGATCAAGTGTATGCCGAATATGCCGACCCTGATGCCGACTTCGACAAGCTGGCCGCAGAACAGGCCAAGCTCGAAGCGATCCTGCAAGCAAGCGACGGGCACAACCTTGAGCGCCAGCTGGAAGTTGCAGCCGATGCGCTGCGCCTGCCGGCCTGGGATGCCAAGGTAGAGCACCTGTCGGGTGGTGAGAAGCGCCGTGTTGCCCTTTGTCGCCTGCTGCTGTCGGCCCCGGACATGCTGCTGCTCGATGAACCGACCAACCACCTGGATGCCGATTCGGTCGCCTGGCTGGAGCACTTCCTGCACGACTTCCCGGGTACCGTGGTTGCGATTACGCACGACCGTTACTTCCTGGATAACGTAGCGGGCTGGATTCTGGAGCTTGACCGCGGTGCGGGCATTCCTTACGAGGGCAACTATTCGGGCTGGCTGGAAGCCAAGTCCGATCGTCTGGCCCAGGAATCCAAGCAGCAGTCGGCCCATGAAAAGGCCATGAAAGACGAGCTGGAATGGGTTCGCAAAGGTGCCAAGGCGCGTCAGTCCAAGTCCAAGGCCCGTCTGCAACGTTTCGAAGAACTGCAGTCGCAGGAATTCCAGAAGCGCAGCGAAACCAACGAAATCTACATCCCGGCCGGTCCGCGCCTGGGTGACAAGGTTATCGAGTTCAAAAACGTCTCCAAGGGTTACGGCGATCGCGTGCTGATCGACAACCTGTCGTTCGCCATGCCCAAAGGCGCCATTGTTGGCGTGATCGGTGGTAACGGTGCCGGTAAATCGACCCTGTTCCGCATGCTGATGGGCAAGGAGCAGCCGGATTCGGGCAGCATCGAAATCGGTGAAACCGTGCAACTGGCGTGCGTTGACCAGAGCCGTGACGACCTGGATGGCAGCAAGACGGTGTTCCAGGCGATTTCTGACGGTTCCGATGTGATCCGTATTGGTAACTATGAAATCCCGTCGCGTACCTATGTAGGTCGTTTCAACTTCAAAGGTGGCGATCAGCAGAAGTTCGTCAAGGATCTGTCCGGTGGTGAGCGTGGTCGTCTGCACCTGGCCCTGACCTTGAAAGAGGGCGCCAACGTGCTGCTGCTCGACGAACCGTCCAACGACCTTGACGTTGAGACATTGCGTTCGCTTGAAGAAGCACTGCTGGACTTCCCTGGCGCCGCCATTGTGATCTCTCACGATCGGTGGTTCCTTGACCGCGTCGCGACTCACATCCTGGCCTACGAAGACGACTCGCAGGCGATCTTCTTCGAAGGTAACTACACCGAGTACGAAGCTGACCGTAAAAAGCGCCTCGGCGAAGCGGCTACCCTGCCGCACCGTGTGCGTCACAAAAAACTGGCCCAGTAAGGGCAGTTTGCATAACAGAACGGCGCCTTCGGGCGCCGTTTTTTTTGCGCATCACAAACCTTTTCCCCCTCCCACAATGGGATTTTGGCGTTTATAAGTTGGTGCGAAACTGGGTACAAGAAGTATTTTTTTGGTGCGCAAAAGCCCGATAAATCGGTGCTATTTATATAAATGCACCATTTAAATTCATAACTGCGACATTTTGCGCTGTCGCGGTGCCACATGAATTGATAAAGTTCCGGTCAATCTCCGTTTAACGACAATAAATTTGCCGAGACTTACCATGATCGAATCCGTCGACCAGTTCCTTGCCCGCCTGAAAAAACGTGACCCGGACCAACCAGAATTCCACCAGGCAGTGGAAGAGGTCCTTCGCAGTCTGTGGCCGTTTCTTGAAGCCAATCCGCATTATCTGACTTCAGGGATTCTTGAGCGCATTTGCGAACCAGAGCGTGCGATCGTGTTCCGCGTTTCGTGGGTAGATGACGAAGGCAAAGTGCGGGTCAACCGCGGCTTCCGTATCCAGATGAACAGCGCCATTGGTCCGTACAAGGGCGGTCTGCGTTTTCATCCGTCGGTGAATCTGGGCGTCCTCAAGTTTCTGGCCTTTGAGCAAACCTTCAAGAACTCCCTGACCTCGTTGCCCATGGGCGGCGGCAAGGGCGGTTCGGACTTCAATCCCAAGGGCAAGAGCGACGCCGAAGTCATGCGTTTCTGCCAGGCCTTTATGAGCGAGCTGTATCGCCATATCGGTTCGGATGTTGATGTGCCAGCAGGCGACATCGGTGTCGGCGCCCGCGAAATCGGCTTTATGTTTGGTCAGTACAAGCGCCTGAGCAACCAGTTCACCTCCGTGTTGACCGGCAAAGGCATGAGCTACGGTGGCAGCCTGATCCGTCCTGAAGCTACCGGCTTTGGTTGTGTGTACTTCGCCCAGGAAATGCTCAAGCGCAGCGGCCAGCGCATCGACGGCAAGCGCGTGGCGATTTCGGGCTCGGGTAACGTGGCGCAATACGCCGCGCGCAAGGTCATGGACCTGGGCGGCAAGGTTATTTCGCTGTCGGATTCCGAAGGCACGCTGTATTGCGAAGCCGGTTTGAGCGAAGAGCAGTGGGAAGCGCTCATGGAACTGAAAAACGTCAAGCGCGGCCGTATCAGCGAGTTGGCGGGGCAGTTCGGGGTTGAATTCCTGGCAGGGCAGCACCCGTGGAGCCTGGCGTGTGATATCGCGCTGCCATGTGCTACCCAGAATGAACTGGACGCTGAAGCGGCCCGTACGTTGCTGGCCAATGGCTGCGTGTGCGTGGCTGAAGGCGCGAACATGCCGACCACCCTGGAAGCGGTCGATCTGTTTATCGACGCCGGTATTTTGTTTGCACCGGGCAAGGCATCCAACGCCGGTGGCGTGGCGGTGAGCGGGCTGGAAATGTCGCAAAACGCCATGCGTCTGCTGTGGACGGCCGGCGAAGTGGACAGCAAGTTGCACAACATCATGCAGTCGATCCACCACGCTTGCGTGCACTACGGCGAGGAAAACGGGCGGATCAACTACGTAAAAGGCGCGAACATTGCCGGTTTCGTCAAAGTTGCCGACGCAATGCTGGCCCAAGGCGTGGTGTAACCCCATCCTGTGGGAGCGGGCAAGCCCGCTCCCACATTGGGGCTGTCTATTTTGCAAGCGTCTTGTGTTCAGCCAGTTCCTGTTCGATAAAGGCCGCGATCATGGCGCGGTAGACGCTTTCAGTGACGTCCGGGTTGGCGCCCAGCTCATCGGCCAACGTCCGCACCTTGCCAATCACCTGCTCAACCCGCTGTGGCGCCCTGACCGCATCGCTGTCTTTTTTAAACCGCGCCGCCTGCGATACGTAAGCCCCGCGCTCGGCGATCAGGCCGACAATCTGGCGATCCAGCCCGTCGATTTTCTCGCGCACCTGCTCGAGGGAATCACAATTAACAACCATGTCTTGAAAACTCCTTAGTAGTGATACCACTTCAGCTCCAGCATCACTTCGTTGATAGGGCTGGTCAGTTTGCTGAACTCACGCTGTGCGCTCAGGCGCAGACCAAGATTTCGCGAAACTTCCCATTGCTGATTAAGGCTCAGGCTACGACGGACTTCACCGTTGGTGAAGTAGTCGCCCTTGGCTTCCAGGCTCAGGTTGCCCACCGGGTTACGCCAAAGAAGCCCGGTATTGAAGCCCGCTGCCGGTGCCACAAACGCCGCGAAGTCGTTGTTGTGCTCGATGCGTACCGTACCGAGAGCGAAACCGAGCATATTGTCCGCCAATTGCCAGGTGCCGCCTGCACCGCCATTGACATGACTGACCAGGTTTTCGTCGCCATGCTTGCCGAGTACCCGTTCCAGCCCGCCGCCCACTTGCCATGACCAGGGTTGCAGCAGGTCATTGCGCGGGGTCAGGGAGCGGATATTGGCCAGGTCCAGTTGCTGCACTTGCCACTTGTTGCCTTCGTACTGGCGCAGTTTCAGTTGCAGAATTTCAATCTGCGCGCCCAGGGGAAAGCCCGGTGCGTTGTCGTTGAGGTCGTGGTAAGCCATGCGCAGGCCATATTCGGCAAAGGCCTTGTCGTCACGGCTACCGGCGCCCAACTGCCAGGTGCGCGACTCGTGGCCGTTTTCAGGCAGTTCGGGTTTGTCGACTTGCAGTTCTGGCGCGGGGTTCTGATTGATCGCCCGTAGCAGTTCGAAACTGCGCTGCGAGCGTGCAGGATCGCGCTCAAGGCCATTGGCCCGGTACCGTTCAAGCCGGTAAGCCGCGTCGATAATCAACGCCTGGCGCGCTTTGGGCAGCGCCTTGAAGGCCGGGGTTTGCAATTGGGCCTGATCGGCGCTGACCTGCAATACCCATTGCTGCTCTTCTGGATCGAGGGCCTTGGCCCGGTCCAGCAGCTCCCGTTCGCGGGACGGGCGGTACTCGATACTTTCAACCAGTCCGGCTTCCTTGACCGCTTTCACGGTGTCGGTGGGGATCGCGGTCAGCGGAAACTGGGTGGTCAGTTGCAGGCCCGGGCGGGCCACTTGCAGCAGCTCCAGCAGGCGGTAGGAGCAGTTTTCGTCGAAGAAGAAATAGTCGAACTGGATCTGTTTGAGTTCCCACACATGTTCAACCATGCGTTGGGTTTCTTCGGGTGTCAGATTAAGGCGGTATTCCCACAGGTCGCGGTTTTCAAGGCTCCGGTACTCCGAGAGTTTCTCCTGATAGGGCACCAGGGCGAACAGCCCCGGATAGCCACCGGCCAGGCCCTTCCAGGCGTACAGGATGCTGTTGTCGGAACCCTCGATATAGGCGCCGAAGTTGATCGCGTAGCTGAGCAGGGCGGTCTTGTTGTCCTGCACATCGGCCTGGTCGATGCGTAACAGGGTATGGCCGAACATGGAGGACGGGCTGTTGAGGTAGGCCGCCGGGAAAATCATCACCGTGCTGTGGGGTGCCACGTCCTTGAACCATTGGCTGAACTCTGCGCATTCGGCCTTGGGCAGGTCGGTCAGATTCAGTTGGGCCTTGAGCCAGCGGGTACGGGCCGGGTACACGCACTGCGGGTGTTTGTCGCCCAGGCTCAAGGGCGCATACAACGCCTCAACCGTGGCACGCAGTTCGGCGTCAGGGTGATGGGCACCCTCGGCGGCGAGAAAGAATTTGTCGTCGCTGACATAGCTTCGCCAGCCGCTCAGCTTGCCGGCTTCGTAGTGCCCCAGCGAAATCCAGAAAGGGTCGTTGGCCAACTGTTGCACACGTTGATCGTCGATATGGGGTGCGGCATACAGCGGGGCGCAGGCACAGAGCGCCAGATAGGCAAGGCGTTTGAGCATGTTCGGCAACTGTTGTCAGACGAAGAGAAGTGAAGCAGGAGAATACCCGCTCCGAGAGGAGCGGGCGGGTCTCATTTACTTACGCAGCGGTGGCGTATTTGGCCAGGCGTGCATCGCCCTTGAGGATGGCCAGAGTATTGCTGTGTACGTCTTCAGCCGTGACATCGGCTTTGCTGAAGATTTGCTGGAAGTGCTCGTGGGTGACGGCGGCGAAATGCTCGCGGTCTTCAGGGGCAACGCCCAGTACCACCGCGTAGGTGGTCAGTGCTTCGCCATTGCCTTTGGCCATGTCTTCGGACAGCTCGTTCATCATGCCATTCATGGCAATCCACGATTTGCCGCCGTAAGTCAGGGCGTCCTTGGTGGTACAGCCGTTGGTGCCGGAGGTCATGCCGAAGGTGGCGTTGCCGGACGTGCCGTTTGTGGTCGATGCCAGGAAGTGGGCAGGAGTGCCGCGCTGGCCTTCAAACAGCATGTTGCCCCAACCGCAGTTAGGGCCGCCCGGTGCCTGGGCCATGGCGTTGAGGGAAACAACTGTAAAGAGAGTACCAAGAAGAATCCGTTTCATAAGCTTTGTTCTCTATAGGTATGCAACCAATGGACAAGGGTTTCTGGCCCTGAAGCGCCAGTACGGGCCGGTTATACCGTCCAGCCGCGTAACAGCTTGGAGTCTAGGCACGATCGGGGGGTTCCGTGGCTTTTTGTAAAACAATCGCTGTTGCTGCACATTTTTGGCCCCTAAACATTGGGGGGCGTGCTTTCCCGTGTTGTTCGCCTTGCCAGTGATGTACAGCCAGCGCCAGAATGCTGCCATCTGCCCCGCCCGATGTAAGGAAGCCCGATGCCTGATTCTGTTGCCACCAGCTTGCGTCTAGCGCCTGATGCGCTAACCCGTCCTTTTTCTGCTGAACAGTTCAGCTTCTCGAACACCAATGATCTGGAGCCTTTTCGCGGCATTCTCGGCCAGGAACGTGCGGTCGAGGCCTTGCAGTTCGGCGTGGCCATGCCACGTCCGGGTTACAACGTTTTTGTCATGGGCGAGCCGGGAACCGGTCGTTTCTCGTTCGTCAAACGCTACCTCAAGGCCGAGGGCAAGCGCCTGAAGTCGCCGAGCGACTGGGTCTACGTCAACAACTTCGATGAGCCCCGTGAGCCGCGAGCCCTGGAGCTGCCGTCCAGTAGCGCTGGTGCCTTTATTGGCGATATCAATCACTTGATCGATAACCTGCTGGCGACCTTCCCGGCAGTGTTTGAACACCCGACGTATCAACAACGCAAAAGCGCGATCGACCGCGGCTTCAATCAGCGTTACGACCGTGCGCTGGATGTGATCGAGCGTCTGGCCCTGGAAAAAGGCGTGGCGCTTTATCGCGACAGCAGCAATGTGGCATTTACGCCGATGAGTGATGGCAAGGCGCTGGATGAGGCCGAGTTTTCGCAATTGCCTGAGGCTGATCGCGAACGCTTCCATGAAGATATTTCCGAGTTGGAGGAGCGACTGAACGAAGAGCTTGCCAGCCTGCCGCAGTGGAAGCGTGAGTCGAACAATCAGCTGCGCCAACTGAACGAAGAAACCATCACCCTGGCCCTGCAGCCGTTGCTGTCGCCGTTGTCGCAAAAATACGCCGAAAATGCCGCGGTTTGCGGTTATCTGCAGGCGATGCAGGTTTACTTGCTGAAAACCGTGGTCGAGCAACTGGTCGACGACAGCAAGACCGACGCCCAGGCGCGCAAGCTGCTCGAAGAGCAGTACCTGCCGAGCCTGGTGGTAGGGCAGCCGCTAAGCGGCGGTGCGCCGGTAGTGTTCGAGCCGCACCCGACCTACGACAACCTGTTTGGCCGTATCGAATACAGCACCGACCAGGGCGCGCTCTACACCACTTATCGTCAGTTGCGCCCGGGCGCCTTGCACCGTGCCAATGGCGGATTTTTGATTCTTGAAGCCGAGAAAATGCTCAGCGAGCCTTTTGTCTGGGATGCGCTCAAGCGTGCCCTGCAATCGCGCAAGCTGAAGATGGAGTCGCCGCTGGGCGAAATGGGGCGCCTGGCCACCGTGACGCTCAACCCGCAGGTCATCCCCCTGCAGGTCAAGGTCATCATCATCGGCGCCCGCCAGCTGTATTACACGCTGCAGGACCTGGATCCGGACTTCCAGGAAATGTTCCGGGTTCTGGTGGACTTCGACGAAGATATCCCGATGGTTGATGAGAGCCTTGAGCAGTTTGCCCAGTTGCTCACTACACGCACTTCGGAAGAAGGCATGGCGCCGCTGAGCGCCGGTGCGGTGGCGCGGCTGGCGACCTACAGCGCGCGTCTGGCCGAACATCAGGGGCGTCTGTCGGCGCGTATTGGCGATCTGTTCCAACTGGTCAGCGAAGCGGATTTCATCCGTCACCTGGCGGGCGATGAAATGACTGACGCGGGCCATATCGAGCGTGCGCTCAAGGCCAAGGCCACCCGTACTGGGCGAGTCTCGGCGCGTATCCTGGATGACATGCTGGCGGGGATCATCCTGATCGATACCGATGGCGCGGCCGTGGGCAAGTGCAACGGCCTGACGGTGCTGGAAGTCGGCGACTCGGCCTTTGGTGTGCCTGCGCGGATTTCCGCCACGGTGTATCCGGGCGGCAGCGGTATTGTCGATATCGAGCGCGAAGTTAACCTGGGGCAGCCGATCCACTCCAAGGGCGTGATGATTCTGACCGGATACCTAGGCAGCCGTTATGCTCAGGAGTTCCCGCTGGCGATTTCGGCCAGCATCGCGCTGGAGCAGTCCTACGGTTATGTTGATGGCGACAGTGCGTCGCTGGGGGAGGCCTGTACGCTGATTTCGGCACTGTCAAAAACCCCGCTCAAGCAGTGTTTTGCCATTACCGGCTCGATCAACCAGTTCGGCGAAGTGCAGGCCGTGGGTGGGGTCAACGAGAAAATCGAAGGCTTCTTCCGACTCTGCGAAGCACGCGGGCTGACAGGCGAGCAGGGCGCGATCATTCCGCAGGCCAACGTGGCTACCCTGATGCTGGACGAGAAGGTGCTGCAGGCAGTGCGTGATGGCAAGTTCCACGTCTATGCCGTGCGTCAGGCCGATGAGGCCCTGAGTTTGCTGGTGGGTGAGCCTGCGGGAGAGCCGGATGCAGAGGGACAATTCCCGGAAGGCAGCGTCAATGCCCGGGTAGTCGAGCGGTTGCGGGTGATTGCTGAAATGATCAACGACGACGACCTCAAGGAAGCCGAAAAGGAGTTGCTGGCGGAAGCCCTGGCAGCGAAAAAACCGGCCTGATCCCTTAAAGCGAAACCTGTGGGAGCGGGCTTGCTCGCGATGCGAACGACGCGGAGGAATGGTTACACCGCGGCAATCCAATCGCGGGCAAGCCCGCTCCCACAAATCTGCGATGCCAATCGACAAAGCCGTTGGTCATTGGTGACTTTTCATACGCAAATTTTCTTCTATTCTCAGGTCATGGACACCACTGTCGTCACCGGATCGATGCAGCCCGTAGTCTGCGGCTGAAGATAGACTCTACCGAGGGTCGCCGTCATGTCGCGCAACCTTTGCCTTACTCGCCAATGCTTGGGCCTGGTGACCCGTATTGAATGCAGCATTCGACCGCTGGCAGGCAACAACGGGATGTGGACACTGCTCTTCGCCGCCGGCCTGGCAGGCGAACAACCCTCAACGATCAAGGCGCAGGGCCCGTTCCCAGGGCCGTTCGTGGCCGAAACCATTCTTGAATCAATCGTTGAAAGCCTGACCCTGCATGGCTATGAACTCGCCAACGACCCGCAGATCTGGTGCCTGCATGTGCAGGCCCAGTTGCGGCAGATCAATGGCGGGCGTTGCCACGGCTAGGCAGCGTTTTATTGTGGCGTGCTGGCTTCAGGGGCTTTGTCGAGTTTGACTTCAAATCCGTACTCGACAGGGTTCAGCGCGGTGCGGGCATAGCTTTCCAGTCGGGTCGGCTGGCCATAAAAGTAGTGCACGTCAAATGCGGCCGCCCCATCGGGCTCGCTGCTATGACTGACTGCGGCCACTTCCTTCAGATAATTACCCGTGTCGTCCTTGGCATAAAAGCGCCAGGCCTCGGCCGGGAACACTTTTTGATCAACGATCAGGGCATTGCCCTTGAGCTCAAGGCCTTTGGGCAGGCGGGTGATATCCAGCTCTTGCTTGTCGATGTCGGCAATAAACAGGGGGATTGAGCCCACCGCATAGGCTGGCGTTTCGGGGAACAGGTTGAGGTCGTAGGTGATAACGCCTGCATGCGGGTCCACATCGAAGGCTTCGGCGGGCAGTTCCAGTGGCTCGCTGCGATTACCGTTGTCGTCTTCAGCAAAAAAGGTCACCGGCGCGTCAGACCTGTCCGGGAGCGTACCGAGCATTTCACCGTTGAAAGTGGCAGGGTGGCTGAACTCAAGGGACGCGGCACTGGCATCGTCCACCGACTGGCTGATCACCACGCTTTTTTCCAGTTGCTCGGGTGCCAGCGTGGCGTCTTTCAAATAGTTGGCGGCCTGATCGTCATACACCACAACGTTAAGCGGCAGGGGCTGTATGTCTTTGCCCAGCACGTTTTTGTCCAGTGTACGCACAGGCAGGTCGAGGGACTTGCGGGTGACATTGGCGGTGGAGAAATCGAGCACGTTGATGTCGACATTTTCCACGGTACCGTTGAAGTACACCTTGCTGTAGTGATGCGGGTGCTGCTGATCGAAGGCCTTTTGCTCGTTATCCAGTTGTTGCTCGAAAGCGTCACTCCAGGCAGTTTGCTTGAGCATTTCGGCCAATTGCTGCTGATAAAACGCCAGTTGTTCGGCGTTTTCGTTGATTGAGCCTGAGCGTGTCAGGAACTGCCCGGTACGGTCGCGGGCCTGGATGATCAGCGGATTGAGCGGGGTGTCACGCACTTGTTCGGCCAGTGCAGCGCTGTTGACGATATCCACTTCGGCAAAGTTCTTGCCCAGTGCCAGCAGGGTTACGCTGATCGTGCCGTCGGTGCTGGTTTTACCCACGTCCTTGGCAGTGAGGTTGAAATTGACCACTTTGCCCGGCGCGATGACTTCGACTTTGCCGTGCAGTGTCAGGGGTTGAGGTTGTTGGGTGTTGGCGGTTTCAACCCCGTCGATATAGGGGTAAGTGACGGTCAGGTCGTCAGGGTTGCTCAGGTTGGCGCTGGAGGGGCTCAGCTGGATGCCGGGATCGCTCTCGGACCATTCCGGCGCAAAAGGCACCTCTTGCTTGTTGCTCAGGGTCACCGACTGCCATTCCAGCGCATGGGGGAACGGGAACTCGGATGCACTGTTAAGCGGGAACGGGAAGACCGGCTCCAGGTCCGTCAGGTAATCGGAACTTGTATTTTTGCGCAGTACAAACAAACCGTTGATATAGGTATCGGTAAGCGCCTGGCTGCTCGGGTAGTGCTTGAGCACCGCCAGGTCGTCGGCACCGTATTCGGTTTCTATCGGCTTGTCTTGCAGCTTGAGGCGTGCCCGTTCGAGCAACAACAAGGAGCCGCCGAGGTCGGCCACAGCATCCTTGAGCTGCTGATCCTTGATCCCGTCCAGGCTCTGTTCGAACGCTGCGCTGCGTTCCTCAAGGCTGGCCTGCTGATGTTCGTCGTCAGGAGAGCAGCCGCCGACAGCGAGCAAAGCCATCGAAAGCCCAAAACAAGCCAGGGGGAATCGCAGATCCATGGTTCGGTTTTCCTGTCCGTAAACAATGCTGAGAGGGTGGACACTAGCAGAAAATGTTTTTACAGGCTGTTTCCAAGCCTTTAACACAGTGCTTTTCGCACTGATATACTCGCGCCCATTTTGTAATAGCCTGTGAGATTCAATGGAACGCTTTATCGAAAACGCAATGTACGCCTCGCGCTGGATTTTGGCGCCTATTTACTTCGGGCTCTCACTGGGCCTGCTGGCTTTGGCATTGAAGTTCTTTCAGGAAGTGTTTCACGTAATCCCCAACGTGTTTGCGCTAACTGAGTCTGACTTGATCCTGGTCATTCTGTCGCTGATCGACATGGCGCTGGTAGGCGGTTTGCTGGTCATGGTGATGATTTCCGGTTATGAGAACTTTGTTTCGCAACTGGATATCGACGAGCACAAGGAGAAGCTCAGCTGGTTGGGCACCATGGACTCCACCTCGCTGAAGATGAAAGTCGCGGCATCGATTGTGGCCATTTCGTCGATCCACCTGCTGCGGGTGTTTATGGACGCGCGCAATATCGAGACCGAGTACCTGATGTGGTACGTGATTATTCACATGACCTTTGTGGTGTCGGCGTTTGCAATGGGCTATCTGGACAAACTGACCAAACACTGAAGCCAACCCCGGGCTGCGAAGGCTTTGGGGGCTGTGGTAGTCTGCTGGCCCTTTTTTGGTTCAGGGTGTTCGGGGTCGCGGTTGACGCGGCTTCTTTCCGGCCCCTCCACAGCGGAGCAGTGTTATGTCCGAAGTAAATCTATCGACCGACGAAACCCGCGTCAGCTACGGCATTGGCCGCCAGTTGGGCGACCAGTTGCGCGACAACCCGCCACCTGGCATCAGCCTGGATGCAATCCTGGCCGGTCTGACTGACGCCTACGCAGGCAAGGAAAGCCGTGTAGGCCAGGAAGAAATGTCGGCTAGCTTCAAGGTGATCCGCGAGATCATGCAAGCTGAAGCAGCTGCCAAGGCAGAAGCTGCTGCGGGCGAAGGCAAGGCTTTCCTGGCTGAAAACGCCAAGAAAGACGGTATCACCACCCTGGCTTCCGGCCTGCAATTTGAAGTGGTAACTGCGGGTGAAGGCGCCAAGCCATCCCGTGAAGACACCGTACGTGTTCACTACCACGGCACCCTGATTGATGGCACTGTGTTCGACAGCTCCTACGATCGTGGTCAGCCGGCTGAATTCCCGGTTGGCGGCGTGATTGCTGGCTGGACTGAAGCCCTGCAACTGATGAACGCCGGTAGCAAATGGCGCATCTACGTGCCGAGCGAACTGGCCTACGGCGCCCAGGGCGTTGGCAGCATTGCTCCGCACAGCGTGCTGGTATTCGACGTAGAGCTGCTGGACGTTCTGTAAGAACCCCGCGTTTTAACGTTGGCTGCGGGTTTGCTGGCAAACCCGCAGCTACACCGGTGCCGTCATATCTGTATCTTGGCGTGGTGCGGGTGAGTGTCAGTCGTACCGCAAGGGCGCAATGCCCGGGCATAGCAGAACAGAAACAGATTGCGCACCAACTCCTTGAGCACCACCGGCTCGCTGGAATTGAGGCCGTTGAAATCCAGGTCGCCCTGATCCTGTAGCTCGCTTAGTGCTTCTTCTTCCAGTACCGCACAGACTTCCCCGGTTTCCCGATGCAGGATTCGCAGATAAGGGTGTGGACGGTCCAGCCAGGCATCAATTAAATAAGTCATGGTCGTCATCTCCTTGATGAATACCAATGAGAATAATTCTTATTCAATTAATAGCAAGTGCCTATTGGCGGATTTCTGATCTTTCTGCGTTAGAACTGCTGGGGATCAAGGTTGCTGGCTTTTTGATGTTGCTGGGCGGGGGAGGGTGTAGCACCTTCCTGCGCAGGGCACAGGAAGGCATGCAGCAGAATCAGACCTTGCGTACGAACTCGGATTTGAGTTTCATCGGGCCAATGCCATCGATCTTGCAGTCGATATCGTGGTCGCCGTCGCACAGGCGGATATTCTTGACCTTGGTGCCCACTTTGACCACCAGGGAGGTACCCTTGATTTTCAGGTCCTTGATCACGGTGATGGTGTCACCGTCGGTCAGTACGGTGCCTGCGGAGTCTTTGTAGACTTTCACGTCATCGGCTGTTTCAGCGTCGCCACTGGCAGACCACTCGTGGGCGCATTCCGGGCAGATCAGCTGGGCGCCGTCTTCGTAGGTGTATTCGGAATTGCATTTTGGGCAGGGTGGCAACGTGCTCACTCAAAGCTCCTTAAGAGTCAGGATGGCTAAAAGGCACGTATTGTATAGGGTTTTAGTGCGAGGCGGGTAATGGCGGGGCAGATTGACCCTGTGGGAGCGGGCTTGCCCGCTCCCACAGGCAGTCAGTGCGTGCGTGCTACAGCAAACTCGCTCAGCTCAACCAGCGCATCGCGGTATTCGCTTGGCGGCAAGGCTTCGAGGCACACAATGGCGCGGGCCACGAAGTCGCGAGCCAGCTGGGCGGTGTAGTCCAGGGAACCAGAGGCCTCAACGGCTTCGCGAATGCTCTCCAGGTCCTCGATACCGCCTTTCTGGATCGCTTTGCGCACCAGGGCTGCCTGTTCAGGCGTACCTTCACGCATGGTGTAGATCAGCGGCAGGGTCGGTTTGCCTTCGGCCAGATCGTCACCGACGTTCTTGCCCAGGGTTTCGGCATCGCCACGGTAGTCGAGCAGGTCGTCCACCAGCTGGAATGCCACGCCCAGGTGATCGCCAAAGGTGCGCAGCGCTTCGCTCTGTTCCGGCGTGGCACCGGCCAGCGCTGCAGCGCTGTGGGTCGAAGCCTCGAACAGCATCGCGGTCTTGCCGCGGATGACTTCCATGTAGGTTTCTTCAGTGGTGCTGGCGTCGCGCACTTTGGACAGCTGCAATACTTCGCCTTCGGCGATGATGCGGGTGGCTTGCGACAGGATTTTCATCACTGGCATCGAGCCCAGCTCAACCATCATCTCGAAGGAGCGCGAGTACAAAAAGTCGCCGACCAGTACGCTGGGGGCATTGCCCCAGGTAGCATTGGCAGTCTTGCGGCCACGGCGCATGCCCGACATGTCGACCACGTCGTCGTGCAGCAGGGTGGCGGTGTGCAGGAACTCAATGGTGGCGGCCAGCAGGCGCAAGTCGTCGCCTTCGCGACCCAGGGCCTTGCCACACAGCAACACTAATAAAGGACGCAGGCGCTTGCCGCCGGCCGAAGTAATGTAGTCGCCGATTTTTGAGACCAGCGGTACGCGTGAAGTCAGCTGCTTCTTGATGATGCCATCGACGGCGCTAAAATCGTCCGCCACCGCGCGGTAGAAAGCTTGGGGTTGCATCAGCGACAGGTGCTCCAGAAGGGTTGCGCGGCATGCTAGGTCGGGGGGCTGGGCCTGTCAAGGCGGATGGACGGCCCCTTGCAAGCCTGACTTGCCTTGCGTACAATCGCGCACCCTGAACTTCCTGGGCAGCACCTGCCTTACGCAATTGCATCTGGGCCGTTCCAGCCCCATGCAGCCATGCCAGCCAATACCTTTACCTATAAAGCGCTGGGTGAGCAGGATTATCGGAGAAATACCATGTCGTACGCAGTAATCGTTACTGGTGGCAAGCAATACAAAGTAGCTCCAGGTGAATACCTGAAGATCGAAAAACTGGAAATCGCTACCGGCGAATCCGTAACTTTTGATCGCGTTCTGTTGGTCGCCAATGGCGATGACGTGAACATCGGCGCTCCAGTTGTACCTGGCGCCACTGTTGTGGCTGAAGTGATCTCCCAAGGTCGTCACGATAAAGTCCGCATCATCAAGTTCCGTCGTCGTAAGCACCACATGAAGCGTATGGGCCACCGCCAGTGGTACACCGAGATCAAAATCACCGGTATTCAGGCTTAATTTCAGCCTAATTCCTCACTAGGAGAATTGACTCATGGCACACAAAAAAGCTGGTGGTAGTACCCGTAACGGTCGCGACTCAGAAGCCAAACGCCTTGGCGTGAAGATGTATGGCGGCCAGGCTATCATTCCGGGCAACATCATCGTGCGTCAGCGCGGCACCCAATTCCACGCTGGCTACGGCGTTGGTATGGGCAAAGATCACACCCTGTTCGCGAAAGTGGAAGGCGTGATCAAGTTCCAGGTTAAAGGCGCCTTCGGTCGTCGCTATGTAAGCATCGTTCCGAAGACTGCAGTCGTCGCGGCGTAATAGCTTGGTAGCTGGAAGAGCCCTGTCTTGCGACGGGGCTTTTTCGTTTGTGGGGTGAGTCTCTTGCAAAACTGTTTGTATGGGCTGCTGGCGCTGGATTTAACGGTCGTTGATTGAGGTCGCTGCGCTCATTTTTGCAAGAGTCTTATGTCTTGGTTTTTATCGGCTCGTCCTGATGACGAGAGGCGCGTTTTGTTATGAAGTTTGTAGATGAAGTATCGATCAAAGTAAAAGCAGGCGACGGTGGTAACGGTTGCATGAGTTTCCGTCGTGAGAAGTTCATCGAAAACGGTGGGCCAAACGGTGGTGATGGCGGTGATGGCGGCTCGATCTACATGGTCGCCGACGAAAACCTCAACACCCTGGTTGACTACCGTTACACCCGTCACTTTGACGCCCAGCGTGGCTCGAATGGCGGCAGTACGGATTGCACCGGTCGCAAGGGTGAGGATCTGGAGCTGCGTGTTCCGGTCGGCACTACCGTGATCGACGCTGGCACCCAGGAAATCATCGGCGACCTGACCAAGGCCGGCCAGCGTTTGCTGGTGGTGCATGGCGGTTGGCACGGTCTGGGTAATACCCGATTCAAATCCAGTACCAACCGTGCGCCACGCCAGACCACGCCGGGTAAGCCGGGTGAGCAGCGTGACCTGAAACTGGAATTAAAGGTGTTGGCTGACGTTGGCCTGTTGGGCTTGCCGAATGCCGGTAAAAGTACCTTTATTCGTTCGGTGTCTGCAGCCAAACCAAAAGTGGCGGATTATCCGTTCACCACCCTGGTGCCAAACCTGGGTGTGGTCAGCGTGGATCGCTGGAAGAGCTTTGTGATCGCCGATATTCCGGGTCTGATCGAAGGGGCTTCCGATGGTGCTGGCCTGGGGATCCGTTTCCTCAAGCACCTGGCGCGTACCCGTCTGTTGTTGCACCTCGTTGACATGGCGCCGGTTGAGGGTAGCGAGAGCGCTGCTGATACCGCGGAAGTCATCGTTAACGAACTGACCAAGTTCAGCCCGTCGCTGGCTGAGCGTGATCGTTGGCTGGTGCTGAACAAGTGCGATTCGCTGCCACAAGACGAGCACGAAGCGCGCGTCAAGGAAGTGGTTGATCGCCTTGAGTGGACTGGCCCGGTTTACGTGATCTCGGCCATTGCCAAGATCGGTACCGAAAAGCTGTGCCACGACATCATGCGTTATCTGGAAGATCGTGCTGATCGTCTGGCTGCTGACCCTGCCTACAAGCAAGAGTTGGCCGAGCTGGATCAGCGTATCGAAGATGAAGCGCGTGCGCAGTTGCAGGCGCTGGATGACAAGCGTGCCCTGCGTCGCAGCGGCGTGAAGAGCGTCCATGACATCGGTGAAGATGACTGGGACGAAGAAGATGTTGATGATGAAGATGGTCCGGAAATCATTTACGTCCGCGACTGATTCGTTGCAGTAAACTACAGCGCCGCTCAATGAGCGGCGTTTTAGCATCTACGATTTGGTAATCAAAAATAATTCCATGGGTGGCGCTCGGTCGCGCTGCTCTCAGGCATAGGTTGGATGATGATGCGGAGCAAGGTGACGGGTGCGCAGCGCTGGGTCGTGAAGATCGGCAGCGCGTTGCTGACAGCGGATGGCAAGGGCCTGGATCGCGCGGCGATGGGCGTTTGGGTTGAACAGATGGTGGCGTTGCACGAGGCTGGCGTAGAGCTGGTGCTGGTGTCTTCGGGTGCGGTTGCGGCCGGAATGAGCCGCTTGGGCTGGACGGTGCGACCGAGTGCCATGCATGAGCTGCAAGCTGCTGCGGCTATTGGTCAGATGGGGTTGGTGCAGGCCTGGGAGTCGAGCTTTGCCGAGCATTCCCGGCATACCGCGCAGATCCTGCTGACCCATGACGATCTGTCTGATCGCAAACGCTACCTCAATGCCCGCAGCACCCTGCGTGCGCTGGTGGAATTGGGCGTGATCCCGGTCATCAATGAAAATGACACGGTGGTCACGGACGAAATCCGCTTCGGTGACAACGATACGCTGGCCGCGTTGGTGGCTAATCTGGTCGAGGCTGATCTGCTGGTGATCCTGACCGATCGCGACGGCATGTTTGATGCTGATCCGCGCAACAATCCTGATGCCAGGATGATCTACGAGGCGCGTGCCGATGATCCGGCGCTGGATGCAGTGGCAGGCGGTACCGGTGGTGCGTTGGGGCGTGGCGGCATGCAGACCAAGTTGCGCGCGGCGCGCCTAGCGGCGCGTTCCGGTGCGCACACGATCATTGTGGGTGGGCGTCTGGAGCGGGTGCTGGATCGTCTCAAGGCGGGCGAGCGACTGGGTACCTTGCTGTCCCCGGAGCGTGGCCTGCTGGCTGCGCGCAAGCAGTGGCTGGCCGGACACTTGCAGACCCGTGGCACGCTGGTGCTGGATGAAGGCGCTGTGGCGGCCTTGTCCAAGGGCAATAAAAGCCTGTTGCCTGTAGGGGTCAAGGCGGTTCAGGGCGGTTTCCGTCGTGGCGAGATGGTGGTGTGCGTCGCGCCGGACGGGCGGGAGATCGCTCGTGGCCTGGCCAACTACAGTGCTGCCGAGGCGCAAAAAATTATCGGGCAATCGTCGGATGCGATTGTCGGCTTGTTGGGTTATATGGCGGAACCTGAGCTGGTTCATCGCGATAACCTGATTCTGGTTTGAATTTGAGGTGTGGTATGCGCTTGATTGGCGGTTTATTGGGTTTGATGTTGGCGATGCCGCTAATGGCCTCGGCGGAAGAAATTGGCTCGGTGTCGACGGTCTTCAAATTTGTCGGGCCTAATGACCGTATCGTCGTAGAAGCATTCGATGATCCCAAGGTAGATGGCGTGACTTGCTACCTTTCTCGTGCCAAGACGGGTGGCATGAAAGGTGGTCTGGGTTTGGCTGAAGATCGCGCCGAGGCGTCGATTGCCTGCCGTCAGACCGGGCCGATCAGCTTCAAGGGTGACCTGAAAGAGGGTGATGAGGTGTTCAAGGAGCGGACTTCGCTGGTCTTCAAGACCATGCAGGTGGTGCGTTTCCTGGATAAAAAGCGTAATACGCTGGTGTATCTGGTGTACAGCGACCGCTTGATCGAAGGCAGTCCGCAGAATGCCGTAACGGCAATCCCGATTTTGCCGTGGCCGCACGAGTAACGTTGCTCAAGAAAAGCCGCGCTTGTCGCGGCTTTTTTTTGCCGTTTTTTCGCCACTTTGTAGCTGCTTCGTCCCTCTCCAGGAGGGAGAGGGGACTGACTGCGCGCACCCTCAAGACCTCAGTTGATCAGCTCCCTCTCCCTTGGGGGAGGGTTGGGGTGAGGGGCTTTTGATTGCGCTGGGCTCTGAATTGTCGCGTCGTCGCGCCCGCTGGCAGGTGGGCTAGGTCTGTCGCAGAGTATCTACAGGGTTTTTCGTACGCTGATCAAATCGCAGGCAATAAAAAACCGACCCTAAGGTCGGTTTTTTAAAAAGCTTATCGCTTAAGCAGCAGTCGCAAGGTTCAACGCCTTGACGTGGCCATTCAGGCGGCTCTTATGGCGAGCAGCTTTGTTCTTGTGGATGATACCTTTATCGGCCATACGGTCGATAACAGGAACAGCCAGAACATAAGCAGCTTGCGCTTTAGCAGCGTCTTTTGCGTCGATGGCTTTAACTACATTCTTGATGTAGGTACGAACCATGGAACGCAGGCTGGCGTTGTGGCTGCGACGCTTCTCAGCCTGTTTTGCACGTTTTTTGGCGGAAGGTGTGTTGGCCACCGTCGAGCTCCTCGAAAGACTTTTGGGAAATAACAAACAAAATAGGCCGCGAATCATGCCGATGACGAGAACTCTTGTCAAGGGCGTTTGATGCGATCCGCTGAGTGGTGGATCGAGGCAGACGGGATATTTATTTCCGGCGCTTGACCTGTAAACTCGCGAGCTTGGCTCTGTGCTGTTGCGGCGCGCAGTATCGCATAAGTGGGCGCTTTGTTCGCCTGCTCTTTCTCTATAGGCAAAAACTCTTTCAATGAATTTGCTCAAGTCGTTGGCTGCCGTCAGCTCAATCACCATGATTTCCAGGGTTCTGGGCTTCATTCGCGACACCATTATTGCCCGTGCCTTCGGTGCCGGAATGGCCACGGATGCATTCTTTATTGCCTTCAAACTGCCAAACCTGCTGCGCAGGATCTTCGCCGAGGGCGCTTTTTCCCAGGCCTTTGTGCCGATTCTGGCCGAGTACAAAAGCCAGCAGGGCGAGGAGGCGACCCGCACTTTTGTCGCTTATGTCGCCGGGCTTTTGACCCTGGTGCTGGCCATTGTCACCGTGCTGGGCATGGTGGCGGCCCCCTGGGTCATCTGGGCAACGGCCCCGGGGTTCGCCACGACCCCTGAAAAATTCGAGCTCACCAGCGACATGCTGCGGGTCACCTTCCCTTATATCCTGCTGATCTCGCTGTCATCCCTGGCGGGGGCGATCCTCAATACCTGGAACCGTTTTGCGGTACCGGCCTTTGTGCCGACCCTGCTTAACGTCAGCATGATTGTGTTTGCGTTGTTCCTGACGCCGTATTTCGATCCGCCGGTGATGGCTCTGGGTTGGGCCGTGCTGGTGGGTGGTCTGGCGCAGTTGCTGTTTCAACTGCCACACCTGAAAAAGATCGGCATGCTGGTGCTGCCAAGGCTCAATTTGCGCGATACCGGCGTGTGGCGGGTGATGAAACAGATGCTGCCAGCCATCCTTGGGGTCTCGGTCAGTCAGATCTCTCTGATCATCAATACGATATTTGCCTCATTCCTTGTGGCTGGATCGGTGTCATGGATGTACTACGCGGACCGTCTAATGGAGTTGCCTTCAGGAGTGCTGGGGGTGGCGCTGGGCACCATCCTGCTGCCAACCCTGTCCAAGACCTACGCCAACAAAGACCGTCAGGAGTATTCGCGTATTCTCGACTGGGGCTTGCGCCTGTGTTTTGTGCTGGTGCTTCCATGTTCCCTGGCGCTGGCCATCCTGTCCGAGCCGCTTACCGTTTCGCTATTCCAGTACGGCCAGTTCACGGCGCTGGATGCGGCCATGACCCAGCGTGCATTGATCGCTTATTCGCTGGGCCTGCTCGGAATCATCATTATCAAGGTGTTGGCGCCAGGCTTTTATGCACAGCAAAACATTCGCACGCCAGTCAAAATAGCGGTATTCACCCTGGTGGTGACGCAGTTGCTCAACCTGGTCTTTATCGTTCCGTTGCAGCATGCGGGGCTGGCGTTGGCCATCAGCGTAGGCGCCTGTATCAATGCCGGGCTGCTGTTCTGGCAGTTGCGCCGGCAAAAGCTGTTTGTCGCCCAGCCGGGCTGGACCAAATACCTGTTCAAGCTGGTGCTGGCCGTAGCCGTGATGTCGGCGGTATTGCTGGGCTTGATGCACCTGATGCCGGCCTGGGATCACGGCAATATGCTGGAGCGCTTTATTCGTCTGGGCGGCTTGGTTGTCGCGGGCGTGCTGGCGTATTTCGGTATGCTGCTGCTGTTGGGGCTGCGTTTGAAGGATTTCGCCCGCAAGTCACTTATGTAAGCTAATGACGGGTCAGACGTCGATTTTGTCGAATTGACCCGATTTGCCTTGCGCTGTTGCCTGTCGTACTGGGCCGGGTGTGGTTATAATCGACCACTTTATGAGCAAGAAGCGCGTTATGCAGCTGGTTCTAGGCCTTCACAATCTGCGGCCCCAGCATCGGGGCTGTGTCGCCACTATTGGCAACTTTGACGGTGTACACCGTGGTCACCAGGCTATCCTGGGCCGGCTGCGTGAGCGTGCACTGGAGTTGGGCGTGCCCAGCTGCGTGGTGATTTTCGAGCCGCAGCCGCGCGAATTCTTCGCCCCGGATACGGCTCCTGCACGTCTGGCCCGGTTGCGCGACAAGCTGCAACTGCTGGCAGACGCCGGAGTCGACCGGGTGCTGTGCCTGGCGTTCAATCAACGTCTGTGCAAGCTCAGCGCCGCCGAATTCGTCGATACCATTCTGGTCGACGGCCTGGGCGTGCAGCATCTGGAGGTCGGTGACGACTTCCGTTTTGGCTGCGATCGCGTCGGCGATTTTGACTTTTTGCAGCAGGCTGGCCAGATGCAGGGTTTCACCGTCGAGGCGGCGCAAACGGTTGAGCTTGATGGCGTACGCATCAGCAGCACCAAGGTGCGTGATGCTCTGGCCAGTGCCGACTTCTCCCTGGCAGAGCGTTTGCTGGGGCGCCCTTTTCAAATCGCTGGCCGGGTATTGCACGGGCAAAAACTGGCGCGCCAGTTGGGCACGCCGACCGCCAATATCCAGCTCAAGCGTCGTCGTGTGCCGTTGACCGGGGTGTACCTGGCCAGCGTCGAGATCGACGGTAAAACCTGGCCCGGCGTCGCCAATATCGGCGTGCGGCCAACCGTAGCAGGGGATGGCAGCGCCCATCTTGAAGTACATCTGTTGGATTTCGCCGGCGATCTGTATGGTCGGCGTTTGAACGTGGCATTCCACCACAAGCTGCGTGATGAGCAGCGTTTCGCCTCCCTGGAGGCGCTCAAGACGGCGATCAATGCGGACGTCGCCGCCGCCCGAGCCTTTTGGCTGGGTCAACCGCTTAAAAAGAGCCTGAAATGACCGACTACAAAGCCACGCTAAACCTCCCGGACACCGCCTTCCCAATGAAGGCCGGCCTGCCACAGCGCGAACCGCAAATTTTGCAGCGCTGGGACAGCATTGGCCTGTACGGGAAGTTGCGCGAGATTGGCAAGGATCGTCCGAAGTTCGTACTTCACGACGGTCCTCCGTACGCCAACGGCACTATCCATATCGGTCATGCGCTGAACAAGATTCTGAAAGACATGATCATCCGCTCCAAGACCCTGTCGGGTTTTGACGCGCCGTATGTGCCGGGCTGGGATTGCCATGGTTTGCCGATTGAACACAAGGTCGAAGTGACCCACGGTAAAAACCTGAGCGCGGATAAAACCCGCGAGCTGTGCCGTGCCTACGCCACCGAGCAGATCGAGGGGCAGAAATCCGAGTTCATCCGTCTGGGTGTGCTGGGTGATTTCGCCAACCCGTACAAAACCATGGACTTCAAAAACGAAGCCGGTGAAATCCGTGCTTTGGCTGAGATCGTCAAGGGCGGTTTTGTGTTCAAGGGCCTCAAGCCGGTGAACTGGTGCTTCGATTGCGGTTCGGCCCTGGCTGAAGCTGAAGTTGAATACCAGGACAAGAAGTCTGCGGCCATCGACGTTGCCTTCCCGGTTGCCGACGAAGCCAGGCTGGCAGAGGCCTTTGGTCTGGCGGCACTGAGCAAACCTGCTTCGATCGTGATCTGGACCACCACCCCGTGGACCATTCCGGCCAACCAGGCGCTTAACGTACACCCGGAATTCACCTACGCGCTGGTCGACGTGGGCGACAAGTTGCTGGTACTGGCTGAAGAACTGGTCGAATCGAGTCTGGCGCGTTACAACCTGCAGGGTTCGGTCATCGCGACCACCACTGGCTCAGCGCTTGAACTGATCAACTTCCGTCACCCGTTCTATGACCGTCTGTCGCCTGTTTATCTGGCCGACTACGTTGAGCTGGGTGCTGGCACTGGTGTGGTTCACTCGGCTCCAGCCTACGGCGTAGACGACTTCGTGACCTGCAAAGCCTATGGCATGGTCAACGACGACATCATCAACCCGGTGCAAAGCAATGGCGTTTACGTGCCGTCGCTGGAGTTCTTCGGTGGCCAGTTCATCTGGAAGGCCAACCAGAACATCATCGACAAGCTGATCGAAGTCGGTTCGTTGATGTTCACCGAGACCATCAGCCACAGCTATATGCACTGCTGGCGCCACAAGACGCCGCTGATCTACCGTGCCACCGCCCAGTGGTTTATCGGTATGGACAAGCAGCCGACTGATGGCGATACCTTGCGCACCCGTGCGCTGCAAGCGATCGAAGACACCCAGTTCGTTCCGGCCTGGGGTCAGGCGCGCCTGCACTCGATGATCGCCAACCGCCCGGACTGGTGCATCTCGCGTCAACGCAACTGGGGCGTGCCGATCCCGTTTTTCCTGAACAAGGAAAGCGGCGAGCTGCACCCGCGCACCGTCGAAATGATGGAAGAAGTGGCCAAGCGCGTTGAAGTCGAAGGCATCGAGGCGTGGTTCAAGCTGGATGCTGCCGAGCTGCTGGGCGACGAAGCGCCGCTGTACGACAAGATCAGCGATACCCTGGATGTATGGTTCGATTCGGGCACCACGCACTGGCATGTTCTGCGCGGTTCGCACCCGATGGGTCACGAGACCGGCCCGCGTGCCGACCTCTACCTTGAAGGCTCCGACCAGCACCGTGGCTGGTTCCACTCGTCGTTGCTGACCGGTTGCGCCATCGACAACCACGCGCCGTACCGCGAGCTGCTGACCCACGGTTTTACCGTGGACGAAGCGGGCCGCAAGATGTCCAAGTCGCTGGGCAACGTGATTGCACCGCAAAAGGTCAACGACACCCTGGGCGCCGACATCATGCGTCTGTGGGTTGCCTCGACCGACTACTCGGGCGAAATCGCGGTTTCCGACCAGATCCTGCAGCGCAGTGCGGACGCCTACCGACGTATCCGCAATACCGCACGCTTCCTGCTGTCGAACCTGACCGGTTTCAATCCAGCCACCGACATCCTGCCTGCCGAAGAAATGCTGGCACTGGACCGCTGGGCGGTGGATCGTGCGTTGCTGCTGCAACGTGAGCTGGAGCTGCATTACGGCGAATACCGTTTCTGGAACGTGTACTCCAAGGTGCACAACTTCTGCGTTCAGGAGCTGGGCGGTTTCTATCTCGACATCATCAAGGACCGCCAGTACACCACCGGCGCCAACAGCAAGGCTCGCCGTTCGTGCCAGACCGCGCTGTTCCACATCTCTGAAGCGCTGGTGCGCTGGATCGCTCCGATCCTGGCGTTCACCGCTGATGAGTTGTGGCAGTACCTGCCGGGCGAGCGCAACGAATCGGTGATGCTCAACACCTGGTACGAAGGCCTGACTGAACTGCCGGAAGGCACCGAACTGGATCGCGCCTACTGGGAGCGAATCATGGCGGTCAAGGTTGCGGTCAACAAGGAAATGGAAAACTTGCGCGCAGCCAAGGCCATTGGCGGTAACTTGCAAGCAGAAGTGACCTTGTTCGCCGAAGATCAGCTGGCTGCTGATTTGTCCAAGTTGAGCAACGAGCTGCGTTTCGTGTTGATCACCTCCACTGCCAGCGTTGCGCCTTTTGCGCAGGCTCCAGCAGATGCCGTGGTTACCGAAGTGGCTGGCCTCAAGCTCAAGGTGGTCAAGTCGGCCCATGCCAAGTGCGCCCGTTGCTGGCACTGCCGTGAAGACGTCGGCGTTAACCCCGAGCACCCTGAAATCTGCGGTCGTTGTGTAGACAATATCAGCGGCGCTGGTGAGGTACGTCACTATGCCTAATACCAGCACTACCGGGCGCTTCGGGCGCCTGGGCTGGCTCTGGTTGACTGTGCTGGTCCTGGTCATTGACCTGACCAGCAAGGTCTACTTCGACAATTCGCTGCAGATGTACCAGCAGATTGTGGTGATTCCCGACCTGTTCAGCTGGACCCTGGCTTACAACACCGGTGCGGCCTTCAGCTTCCTGGCGGACAGTGCCGGCTGGCAGCGCTGGCTGTTTGCCCTGATCGCGGTCGTGGTCAGTGCCGTGCTGGTGGTCTGGCTCAAGCGTCTGGGGCGCAATGACACCTGGTTGGCCATTGCCCTTGCCCTGATTCTGGGCGGCGCACTGGGTAACCTGTATGACCGTATTGTCTACGGTCATGTGGTCGATTTCATTCTGGTGCATTGGCAAAATCGCTGGTACTTCCCTGCGTTCAACTTCGCCGACAGTGCGATTTGCGTAGGTGCCGTGATGCTGGCACTGGATATGTTCAAAAGTAAAAAGCCCGAGGAACCCGCTCATGACTGAGCAGCGTATTGGTCAGAACACGCAGGTCACTCTGCATTTTGCTTTGCGTCTGGAAAATGGCGACACCGTTGACAGCACCTTCGACAAATCCCCGGCCACTTTCAAGGTGGGTGATGGCAGCTTGCTGCCAGGGTTTGAAGCGGCGTTGTTCGGTTTCAAGGCGGGTGACAAGCGCACACTGGAGATTCTTCCGGAAAACGCCTTTGGCCAGCCTAACCCGCAAAACGTGCAGATCATTCCGCGTTCGCAGTTCAAGGACATGGAGTTGTCGCAAGGTTTGCTGGTGATCTTCAATGATGCGGCCAACACCGAGCTTCCGGGTGTGGTCAAAGAGTTCGATGACGAGCAAGTCACCATTGATTTCAACCATCCGCTGGCAGGTAAAACCCTGACCTTCGACGTGGAAATCAAAGACGTTCAAGCGCTGTAATCCAGTGCCCGGCTGCGGCCGGGCCTGATTGGCATTATTTTTCTGCGCGTCCCACGAGGCCCAGCATGCATATCAAACTCGCCAACCCCCGTGGCTTCTGCGCCGGGGTGGACCGTGCGATTGAAATCGTCAATCGTGCTCTGGAAGTTTTCGGTCCGCCTATCTATGTTCGCCACGAAGTGGTGCACAACAAATTTGTCGTTGAAGACCTGCGTTCCCGTGGCGCTATTTTCGTCGAAGAGCTGGATCAGGTGCCGGACGACGTCATTGTGATATTCAGTGCCCACGGCGTTTCCCAGGCCGTGCGTACAGAGGCTGCCGGGCGTGGTCTCAAGGTGTTCGACGCGACCTGCCCGCTGGTGACAAAGGTGCATATTGAGGTCGCGCGCTATAGCCGTGATGGCCGTGAGTGCATTTTGATTGGTCATGCCGGTCATCCGGAAGTCGAAGGCACCATGGGCCAGTACGACGCCAGTAATGGTGGCGCGATCTACCTGGTCGAAGATGAAAAGGATGTTGCGAACCTGCAGGTCAAAGACCCGGAAAAACTGGCCTTTGTAACCCAGACAACCTTGTCGATGGACGACACCAGTCGTGTGATCGACGCCCTGCGTTCGCGCTTCCCGGCCATTGGCGGACCGCGCAAGGACGATATCTGCTATGCCACGCAAAACCGTCAGGATGCGGTCAAGCAACTGGCTGATGAGTGCGATGTGGTGTTGGTGGTGGGCAGCCCGAACAGCTCCAACTCCAATCGCCTGCGCGAACTGGCGGAGCGCATGCAGACCCCCGCCTACCTGATCGACGGTGCTGAAGACCTGCAAAAAAGCTGGTTCGACGGCGTAAACAGCATCGGTATCACCGCCGGTGCATCGGCCCCAGAGGTACTGGTACGTGGCGTGATTCAACAGCTGCATGCCTGGGGCGCAACCGGTGCCGACGAGCTGGCCGGCCGTGAAGAGAATGTTACGTTCTCCATGCCCAAAGAGTTGCGCGTTCGCGCCATTACCTAAGCGTGCCTGCATAAGGCCTGTGCAGTTTTATCGCTGCGCAGGCTGATGCGCCCGCTCTTGGCCAGCACCACTTGATAGTGGCTCTGTGCAGTCCTTGCCTGACAAACATGCAGTGTCCCGGCTTGAAAGGCGCCTCCAATCAGTTGTGGCTCGCCCAGCGGGTTGAAGCGCACATACCGTTTAACCGGTGTATTGCCCGCAATGGGTATGCGCCCACTGCCCTGTGACTCGACCAGCACCGGGTTGCCCTTGTCCAGATGGCCTTGGCCGCTCAAGTCCAGAATCGTCCTCCAGCCTCGGCTCCAATCTTCTTCGTACGGATAAACCACCACAAATTGTTGGCGTAGCAGTGCTTGTGCGCGTGCATTGCGCAGGCTGCTGGCCAGTTGTTCGGCAGTGATCTGACGCTGATGATGCTCGACAAGGGCGCTATAGGCCGGGCTGGCAAAACGGGCCGTAAGCGCCACGATCGTCAGCGTCAGTAGCAGCTGGATCAGACTCATGCCACGTTGATGCATAGCGTCCTCCCTGGACGGTTCAAGTGTGTTTTCTCTGTATAGCGAACTCTGGCATTACAGGCTCACGGCAATGGTTTCATCATGTTTTCTGACCGTTAACAGCTTACGAAGTCAGGCGAAAAATCCGGCTGGTTTGCTTGGCTTCGTCCTGCCGTGCAGAGCAGCGGGGGAGGCTAGGCTTTTGTCTGGGCGGCACAGGGCGTGCCGTCGAACCCTCTGACATGGACGATTCGGATGCCTCGATTAGTTAAAAGTCGACAAGACGGGATGAGCTTGATCGAAGTGCTTATCGCGCTGTTGATTCTGTTTATCAGCCTGTTGGGCTCTGCTGCTATGCAACTCAATGCCTTGAAACATACGGCAAGCGCGCTGATAAGCACCCAGGACAGTTTTATTGCCTACAGCAGGCTGGATCAGATGCGCGCGGAGGTTGTCCACCCCTTGTCGAGCGGTCATGCCGGGGCCGGGTCATCATGAGCAATCCCCGTTCAGGTTTTGGCCTGATCGAGCTGATGGTGGCTCTGGCGCTGGGAATGCTGGTAGTGCTGGGCATGACGCAGATTTTCTCAAGCAGCCGCGAGGCTTACTTAAGCCAGCGGTCGTCGGCAAGGCTGCAGGAGGATGCGCGTTATGTGCTGAGTAAACTGGCTCGGGAGATTCGCATGGCGGGCATGTTTGGCTGCCTGTCAGTCGATCGTATTGTTGATGCGCCCTCTGTTTTTAAAACACCGGTCTCCTGGCAGAGGGGGGTGTTGCGCATGATCAGTTCGGACGTGGCGCTTCAGGCTGCCAAGCCTGACTGGACTGTGGTCTCGGACTGCACAAGTTTCGCCCGGGCACATCCCGGGGCAAGGTCGTTTTTGGCTCCCGGTGAAACGGCATTTCCCGTGCGTGAATTGTTTTACCATCATGAGCACGGGCAGTTAAAGATCGGGCCCAATAAAGCGGTGCTGCTCGATAATGTGGCTGCCTTTGACGTGAGTTTTGGCGTGGCCGGTACGGCAGGTTCGCACTCCGTGCTGCGTTATGAGAGTCGTCTGGTCAATGGTTCCAGCCTGCGCAGCATACGTATCGGCCTGACATTGCGAGACCGCGCCGGGCGGGTCAAGGACCAGATCTATCAGTTGGAAGTCGCTTTGCGTAACCGGCTGGCTTAGGGCGCGCATCATGCCTTTGCCATTGATTTGTCAGCGCGGCATGGCACTGCTGGTCAGCCTGGTTTTCATGCTGTTGCTGAGCCTGATCGGGATGGCTGCAATGGTCAGTGCGACCCTTCAGGAAAAAATGTCTGCAGGCGTTCAACATGCCAACCACTCATTTCAGGCCGCAGAAGCGGCGCTTGGCAGTGGGGAGGCCTGGCTTCAGATCCAAGGGGGCAGGGTATTGCCTTGCACTTCGCCAGCAAGCTGTAACCCGCCCCCAGAGGCGCGTACTCAGGCTGTGCCAGGCATCGATCCGGCCTCCGGGGTACGTTGGGTAAGCGTTGCGAACGGGCTGTATGGCGTTCAGAACCTTGGGCCAAGCATTACGCCAGCCCATTTGCCAGTGACCACCACTACCCGTTTGTATCGAGTTACCGGTATTGGCTGGCACGGGCAGTCGCGCACGGTACTGGAGAGTATTTTTGCGCGTTATCAAGGGCCGGATAACGCTTCGCAAGAGCGTGTTGCCAGGGGTTTTCACCGGGTCATGTGGCGACAGCTGCAATAGGACGCACGAAATGTACAGGTATGCAGCAGGTTTTACCCTGATCGAACTGATGATCGTCGTGGTGATCACCGGTATCCTTGGCGCATTCGTTTATCCGTTGTACGGCGATTATGTAAAGCGGGCTTACCGCTCTCAAGTCGTTGTCCTGTTGACGGAGCAAGCCCAAAGTCTTGAGCGCTTTTACACAAAGAACGCGGTATATAGCGGTATGAAAGACCTTAGTTCAGGCAATCAGCACTACGACATCAGTGCCGATCTCGTCGACCAAGGCTACTGGCTGAAGGCGACGCCCAAACAAGGTTCGGCAATGGCGGGGGATTCGTGCGGGAGCTTTACGCTGGCTCACACCGGTATGGCAACGATAACCCAGGCCGCCCCTGGCCTGACACTGCAGCAGTGTTGGGGGCGCTAACGATTGATTTTGAATGACGGGCTGGATTAACAGATGGCTAGGCAGCAACGGGTGGTGATTGTCGGGGGCGGTGTCATAGGCCTGCTGACTGCGTTTAATCTGGCGGCTGATGTAGAGCAGGTGATTGTGCTGGAGCGTGGCGGGGCGGGCCAGGAGTCCTCCTGGGCCGGCGGCGGTATTGTTTCGCCGCTTTATCCGTGGCGCTATAACTGTGCTGTAACGGCCCTGGCGCACTGGTCTCAGGACTTTTATCCGCAATTGGCCGAGCGTCTGTTTGCTTCGACGGGTATTGATCCTGAAGTACACACCACCGGGCTGTACTGGCTGGACCTGGACGATGAGGCTCAGGCGCTGGAGTGGGCCGGGCGCGAAGGGCGACCTCTGGGGGCGGTCGATATGTCGGCAGTCCATGATGCCGTGCCCGTGCTGGGCGGTGGTTATGCACACGCAATTTATATGGCTAATGTGGCCAATGTGCGGAATCCGCGGTTGGTGAAATCGCTGAAGGCTGCACTGCAGGCGATGCCGAATGTCACTGTGCATGAGCAGTGCGAGGTGCTCGGTTTTGTTCGCGAAGGCGAAAGAGTTTGCGGGGTCAATACGGCCCGGGGTGAGATCCGCGGCGATGAGGTGGTGTTGTCGGCGGGGGCCTGGAGCGGTGAGTTGTTGAGCGGGCTGGGGCTGGAGTTGCCTGTGGAGCCGGTCAAGGGGCAGATGATCCTGTACAAATGCGCATCTGACTTTTTGTCGTGCATGGTGCTGGCAAAAGGGCGTTATGCCATTCCCCGCCGCGACGGTCATATCCTGATCGGTAGCACGCTGGAGCATGAAGGCTTTGATAAAACCCCGACCCTTACGGCCCTTGAGAGCCTCAAGGCCTCGGCAGTCGAATTGATCCCGGCCCTGGCCGATGCTGAAGTGGTGGGGCACTGGGCTGGGCTGCGGCCAGGTTCGCCCGAGGGCATTCCGTATATTGGGCGGGTGTCAGGTTTTGATGGTCTGTGGCTCAACTGCGGGCACTATCGCAACGGGCTGGTATTGGCACCGGCGTCCTGCCAATTATTCGCGGACTTGCTGCTGGGGCGTGAGCCGATTATCGACCCGACGCCTTATGCGCCAGAGGGGCGGATTTAAGCGGCTACAAACACAGAGGGATTTCTGTCGATACTCTGTTGTAGATCAAGCCCTATTGCTGTCTCTTATACACATCT